>NZ_JBEXCW010000050.1:0-62035 GCF_040605435.1 Streptomyces sp. NPDC005574 | reverse complement strand
GGCGGTGTGCGGCGCGGCGGTGTGCGGCGTGTGGGCCGGCTGGTCGCCGGAGGGCTCGTCGGCGCAGCGGGTGACGCGCACGCTGATGCCGCTGGCGTCGGGGTGGAGCTGGAAGTCCAGGCACTGGCCGGGCGTACGCCGGGCCGAGAACGAGACGGGTGCGCGGCTGATGACGGCCGTGCGGTAGTGGTCCTCGTAGACCGGGGAGTCGAGCCACGGCAGGGACTGCCACGGCCGGGTGCCGAGCAGCCGTTCGGCGCTGCGTCCCAGGAGCCGGGTCGCTGTCGCGCTGACGAACGTGATCCGGCCCTCGAAGTCGAGGGAGACGGCGCCCTCGGGCAGGCGTTCCAGATAGTCGACGGCGGCCAGGCCGGTCTGCCCGGGGTGGCGCGCGACGTCGGCGGGGACGATCCGGGGTCGTCCCGGCAGCGTGGCGAGCCCGGGCGCGTCCTCCAGGAGACGGCCCAGGAGGCGGGCGCTGGAGGTGATGTGCCCGCGCTCGCGTGCCGTGGTCTCGGGCGGGTGGTCGGCGGGCCACATCAGGACGATGCCGCCCCAGCAGCGGTGGGCGCCGGTCACCGGGACCGCGGCGAGTGCGAAGCGGTACGGCAGGACGGCCGCGGCGCGCGGATAGCGGCGGGCCATCTCCTCCTGCCCCCCCACCCAGACGATCCCGTCTTCCCGGATGGCGTCGGTGACCGGCACCGGGGCCGACAGCGGCACCCGGTGCCAGGGCGCCGCGAACTCATCCGGCAGCCCGCACAGCGACACCAGGCGCAGCATCGGCTCCGCCCGCTCGATCAGGTAGAGCCCTCCGATGGAGGCACCGGTACGGCGCACGGTGTCGGCCAGCGCCGCGTCGAGGGACCCGTCACCTTCCTGCACTTCGTCGGACCACATGCCTCCTCCGTCGCCACGGCGGGCGCCGCTCACCAGTCCGGTTACCCGCTCCGCCGACGGACGCACCCGTCACGCGCGTCGCACCGGGACCGCGGTGCGGGGCGGTGGCCGGGGGCGGACGTCGGGGGCGGAGGCGTGGTGGGTGCCGACGCCCCGGTCCGCCGCCCGGCTCTTCCGTGCGGCCGGGCTCGTGATCATCACCCTGAACGATTGCGGGACCGATCTCTCGACGGTCCGTGCCGAGAGTGGCGTCGGCCGAGCCGCCGTCGGCGGCGGCGAAGCCGACTTGGTGCCACCGGCCGACGGACAACGATGCTGGCAGGAGCGTCGGGCCGTCAAGGATTCGGCGTCCCGGAGTTCGCCGTCAAGTTCCGCGGTGCACACCTCTTTCCGCCCGGGGTAAGTCGTGGCATGCTCACGGCCGACAGATTCATAGACGTTGTTCATGTACATGAATCAGCGGAGGGCGGACGGTCTTGAGCGAGCCACACGGCAACGAGAGCGGAGACAGGCACACCGGCGTCACGAGACGAACGCTGCTGGGCAGTGCCGTGGCCGTCGCGGCCGGCGTCGCGGCGGGCACCGGCACCGCAGCCGCCGCACCGACCGCACACGGCGAAGTCCCGCTTTTGTGGCGGGAGTTCACCCGCACGCCCTACACCCACCCGCAGATCCCCTACATCGGTCGGGCGGGCTACCGAGGCGGAGCGGCGTGCTTCCCCCACCGCCCCCGCGTCTTCGACGTCCGCGCCTTCGGCGCCTCGGCGGACGGCACCACCGACTCCGCCCCCGCGATCAACCGTGCCATCGCCGCTGCCGGACGGGCCGGCGGTGGCACGGTCACCATCCCGCCCGGGACCTTCCGCATCGACGACGTCATCCGCGTCGGTCATTCCCATGTCGTCGTGCGCGGCGCCGGCAGTGGCCGCACCCGGCTCTACGCGACGCGCAGCCTCACCGAGCTGATCGGCGTCTACGGCTCTCGCTACGGCGGTGACAAGTCGTCCTGGTCCTGGGCGGGCGGCCTCATCTGGCTGGCTCCCGAGGCCCGTTGGAACTCCCTGGTCGCCGCGATCCGGGCCAAGGCGTGGCCGTTCGAGGGCTGGACCGGCAACCGGCGCGACGAGTGGCGGCCGCTGACCGCCGTGGACCCCGCCCGCCAGGGCTCCCGCACGGTGACGGTCGAACGGCCCGACGCACTGCGCCCCGGCACCCTCGTCCTCCTGCGGCTCGCCGACGACGCCGGTCACACCCTGCTGGAGCACATGGCGGGCGGCGGGCCGGGCCCCGAGGCGTACTACTGGGACGACAAGACGAAGCTGACCTCCTACGTCCCCTACGAATGGCCGGTGCGCGTCACCCGGGTCCACGGCCGGACGGTCACTCTGGAGCGCCCCCTGCCCCTCGACGTACGCCCGGAGTGGGACCCGCAGTTCACCACCCATGTGCCGGAGCTGACGGGCTCGGGCGTCGAGGGCCTGACCCTGGAAGCCGTCGAGACCCCGCAGCAGCAGCACCTGCTCGACAAGGGCTACAACGGGGTCGTCCTGCAGTGCGCGTACGACTGCTGGGTGGACGACGTCACCGTCCGCCACGTCGACAACGGCTTCGGCCTGGTGGCCGCGTCCGCCTGCACCCTGCGCGGGACCCGCGTCGCCGGACGCGGCTCCCACCACCCCTACTTCTGCCGCGAGGGCTCCCACGACAACCTCATCGAGGACTTCACGATCGAGGAGCGCACCACCCCCGCCCCGGCCAACACCCAGCTGCACGGCATCAACGTCGAGGGGCTGTCCTCCTACAACGTCTGGTCGCGGGGCGACATGCGGATGGGCACCTTCGACAGTCACCGCGGTCTGCCCTTCGCCGACGTCCGCACCGACATCACCGTGAACAACAACGGCCGCCACGGCGGCGACGCCAGCGCGGGTCCCCTGTTCGGCGCCCGCTTCACGCACTGGAACATCCGCGTGACCAACGGCCGGGCGGGCCTGATGAGGATCGACGGCCTGGCGCCGTACTCCGCGACCGTCGGCGTCAGCGAGGTCACGGAGTTCGACCAGATCGACGTCCCCGACTTCACGGGCGACCTGCACACACGCCTGGAGCTGTACGGCAGCCCCGACACCGTACGACCGCGCAACCTGCACGAGGCCCAGCGCGCACTGCGGCGCTAGCCCGCCGACGACCGGCCCCCGGCCTGCCCCACATGCCTGCCTGCCCTGACCACCTCCCCCTCTCCCCGGTGAACGTGCGGGCCGGTCGAGCGCGCCCGCGGCGCTGCCCGGCCGGCCGCGCCCAGCACCTACCTGATCGGAGTTGACCGATGAGTGCTCGTCCCCGCCTCGGCGTCCTGCTGGCGGCGCTGATCGCCCTCACCGCGGGAGCCGTGCCCGCCGCCTCGGCGCAGGCGGCGCACTCCGCGCCGAAGGTCCCGCACACCGCCGTCCTCGACGGGACCCTCCTGCAACAGGCGAAGATCCGCCTGGATCACGGAGACCGCCAACTACGCAGGGCCGCCCGGGCGTTGACGGACCGCGCGGACGCCTGGCTGGACCAGGGCCCGTGGACCGTCGTGGACAAGCCGAAGCCCGCACCCGGCGGCGACGTCCACGAGTACCTCAGCCAGGCCCCGTACTGGTGGCCCTCCCAGCCGCCGACCGCCGACAACCCCTGGGGCTGCCCGTACGTGCAGCGCGACGGCCAGCGCAACCCGGAGGTCGACACCGGCACCGACCGGCAGGACGTCGAGAAGGTCTTCGACTCCGCCTACGACCTCTCCCTGGCCTGGTACTACACCGGCGAGAAGCGGTACGCCGTCAAGGCCGGGCAGATCCTGCGCACCTGGTTCCTCGCCCCGGCCACGCGGATGAACCCGAACCTCGACCACGCGCAGTTCATCCCCTGCAAGTACGACGGCCGCGCCATCGGCATCATCGACTTCTCCCAGTCGTACACCAGCGTCCTGGACGCACTCGCCGTCCTGAACACCGGCGCCGCCGGCTGGACCAGGGCGGACCGCTCCGGCATGGCGAAGTGGAACTCCGACTTCCTCGGCTGGCTCCGCGCCAGCGACTTCGGCCGGCAGGAGGGCGCCGCCGCCAACAACCACGGCACGTTCTACGACATGCAGCTCGCCGCCCTCGCCTACGCGACGGGCGACGAGGACCTGGCCCGCCGGACGGTCCTCGACGCCCGCGGCAAACGCATCGCCCCGCAGATCGCCGCGGACGGCAGCCAGCCCCAGGAGCTGGCCCGCACGCGCAGCTGGCACTACTCGACGTTCGACCTGGTCGCCTACACCCGACTCGCCGCCGTCGGCCGGCATGTCGGCGTGAACCTGTGGAAGTACCACGGCCCGGACGGCCAGAGCCTGTTCTCGGCGGTGGACTACCTGCTGCCCGCCGCGACCGGCGCCGCCGCCTGGCCGCATCCGGAACTGGAGTTCCACCGCTACGCCGCCTCCGACGTCGTCCACGCGGCCGCCGACGCGGGAGACACCCGGGCCCGCAGGGCCGTGCCCCTGCTGGAGGAGCCCCCGGGCGGCGACCTGTGGGCCCTGCGCCCGGCGGCGGAACAACTGGACTCCATCGCGGGCTGACCCCCACGCCCCACCCGGCGGGCCCGGCCACCCCCCACGGGCCGGCCCGCCGGGGACGGGCGGGAGCCGACGGCGTGTCCCGATGGCGTCGGACGCGGCGGGGGTGCCGCGGGTGCGGTGGGGCGTCCCGGGCGAAGACCCGGCGATCAGGTGCCGGAGGGATCGGTTTCCCGGGGCCCGTGCCAGTCCAGCACCAGGACGGTGGCGTCGTCCTTGAGGGTGCCGTGGCATGCCTCCAGGACCGCGGTGGCCAGCGAGCGGACCGCTTCCCTCGGATGCTCTGCGCGAGTGTCACGGACGAGGGCGGCCAGGTCGACCGCTCCGGCACCGCGCTCCTGCATACCGTCCGTGAGGAAGATCATGCGATCCCCGGGCAGCAGCCGCAGCTCCTGCACGCGGAAGGAGGTGGGCCCCGCCACACCGAACGGCAGGTTGACACCGAGCTTGACCTCTTCCACGACGCCGTCGCGCAGCCGCAGGGGCCACGGATGCCCCGCGTTGACCAGCTCGCAGACGCCGGTGTCGAGCGCGACACACATCAGCTGTCCCGTGGCCAGGCCGTGGCTGTGGGTCAGCAGGGCCTCATGGGCGCTGTGCGCCTGGGCGAGGGCGTCGCAGCCGCTGCGGCGGGCCCGGCGCAGGGCACCGACCAGCAGCGTCGCCAGCAGAGCGGAGTTGGTGTCATGTCCCATGGCGTCGGTGATGGACAGATGCAGCATGCCGCGGTCGAGCGTGTAGTCGTACGTGTCACCGCCGATGTCGTCGGCCGGAACCAGTCCCGCGGCGAGGCTGAACTGCGGTGCCTCGAAGCAGGAGGCCGAGGGCAGCAACTGGTGCTGGATCTCGGCGGCCAGGCTCGTCTTCGTGGTGCGCCGTCCCAGGTGGTACAGGTCGGTGAAGCGGCGGTCGGTGACGATGATGTAGGCCAGCGCGTGCGCCGCCTCGGCCACCTGCCGAAGCACCGTGTCGTCGGCGTCCCGCAGGGTCATCTCCAGGACACCGAGGCAGTCGCCCCGGTTGGTGACCGGTGTGATGACGCGCCGCCCGCCCTGCCCGTCCGGATCGACGTGCTGGCGCTGGCTGCGCAGAACCATGTCGTAGACACTGCCCCGCAGACCGATCGTCTGCGCGCTCGTGTCCGTGTCTCCCTCGACCGCGGCGGTCAGCCGTACCAACCGCTCGCCGATGAGGTCGACGAACAGGAACGACACGCGCTCCGCGCCGAACCGCTTGCGCAGGTCGCGTGCGACCACGTCGACGGACTCTCCGGGCGGGGCCGCCTCCGCGGCGGCCAGAAGCTCACCCAGTTCCAGATCTCCACCCTCCACGGCAACCTCCTCTCCGTTGTCGCCACTTCTTCCCCGTGATTCCTTGACATCACCCGGCGGATTCGACGTGTCCGGCCGGAACGGGGTGCGCGCGGGGCGGCTCCGGCGCGTCAGGAGGGGGCGCACCACGGCACGGTGCGACCGCGCACCATGCCTGGAAAGGCCGCTGCTTCGCCCCTGCGCGTCAGGGGTTCGCGGTCGGATCAGATCCGGAACGAGCACATTCCGGCCGCGTTCAGGCAGCTCGCGATCAGGCCGTCCGGCGCCCACACTGAGACGAGGTTCACGCCGGCGGGCGGGGCGCCGCCCGCCCCCGCTCGCGGGCGCGGCCTCGACGCGCGCCGCGCTGCCGCCGGCCGCCCGTGGTCTACGCCGCAGTGGCGTTGTCCCGCTCCAGTGCCGTGCGCAGCCAGTCGTCCGCGGAGCCCGCGGTCGGCTCGGGCCTGCCGCCCTCCGGCGTACGCACCACGGCTGTCAGCTCCCAGTACCGGTTCAGACGAGGCTCGGCCGCGAGCCGCGCGGCCAGCGGGCGACGGAAGCCCCGGGTGTCGCGGCTGCCGTACGCCCGCGCGTATGCCGCCACGAAGGCGTCCAACGCCTCACCCGGGTAGGGATCCCGTGCCCGCCGCAACAGTGGTCCCACCAGCTCGTACGCCTCGGCGAGCCCCGCGTAGAGCACGGTCGCCCCGCCGGCCCCGGCCACCCGGTGCACCTCCGGCTGAGGCCGGCGGCCGCCCGGGCAGGGCGCCGTCGTCATCGCGTGCAGCCGGGCGAAGGCCAGCACCTGCGCCGGCGCCGGCTCGTCGGGCGGTTGCGGGACGGCCACCTCCAGGAAGGCCGACGTCGCCCGGGCCGGCATCCGAGGCGGCAGCCAGGCACGCCAGAAGCGGGCCAGCGGCGCCGTGCTCGGCGGGACGTTCACCGCGCCGACCAGTCGCAGCCGGTCCGCCCGCTCCGCGGGCGGGCACTCCCGCACCAGCCGCAGCGCCGCCTCCCGCCAGCGCAGCGCCTTCAGTTCACCGCCCAGCTCGCGTAGGCGGACCGAGACGGCGTCCTCCAGCACCCGGCCCGCCGCCCCCTCGTCCTCAAGGACCCGGCGCACCTCGGGCAGCGGCAGGCCGAGGATCCGCAGGGAGCGGATCAGCCGCAGCCGCTCCAGCGCCTCTGGGCCGTAGCGGCGATGCCCGCCGCTGCTGCGGGAGGTCTCGGGCAGCAGACCGCGGTCGGAGTAGAACCGGACGGTCTTCACGGTGGCACCCGCACGCTCGGCCAACTCACCGATGCTCCAGGCGACTTCGTGTGACAACGGTTGAACCTCCCTCTGGGGGAGTTCCTACGGTATCCGCGCACGCGGCCCGGTCCCAGGTCCGGGTCCGTGAGCCCGGACGTCCACGATCGGCGTGGCGTCATGTGCCGTACCCAGGGAGACAGTCATGACCGTGTTCATCATGGTGGCGGGCGCGTTCACCGGCGCCGAGGTGTGGCGGGAGACAGCCGCGCTGCTGGCCGCCGCGGGCAGTGAGGCGCACGCGGTCCCGCTCACCGGAGTGGACGCGAGCCGTCCCGCCGCGTCCGCCCACGTAAGCCTGGAGACGCACATCGAGGACGTGATCGCGGTGATCGACGCGGTGGGCACGGCGTCCGGCCGGGAGATCGTGCTCGTCGGGCACGACCACGGCATCCATCCGGCACTCGGGGCCGCCGACCGTCGGCCCCACCACGTCACCCGCGTCGTGTACCTGGACTGCGGAATGCCGCGGAACGGCGTCCCGGCCCTGGCCGCCGTACCGGACCAGGTCCTGCGCGCACAACTCGCCGGCCGAGCCCGACGCGACGAGTGCGACGGCGTGTTGGCTCCGCCCTCCCGTGACGGGTGGCAGCGCTGGGGCAGTACCGCCGACCTCTCCGCCGCCGCACTGGATCGGCTCACCGCCCTGGCCGCGCCGCAGCCACTGGGTACTCTGCTCCAGCCGCTGCGGCTGACCGGAGCGGCTGCCGCGATGCCCACCACCGGGGTGCTGTGCACGCGCAACGGCGTCAGCGTCGACGTGGTGCAACAACTCGCCGATCTCGGCGACCCGGTGCTGGCGACCCTGGCCGACCCGCGGGTCACCTTCCTCGAACTGCCCTCCGGCCACTGGCCGATGCTGTCCTGCCCCTCCGCTCTGGCGGACGTCCTGGTGCGTGCCGCGGCGGGTGAGGGGCGCCGCCTCCGCCCCGTCGACGCCGCCGCAACACCCGCCCACCCGCGGCCTTTCGCCCTGGAGGTGCCCGAGTCGCCCCGCGACCGCCGGGGACATGTCGACCTGTACCTTCCCGACGCCGACGGCCCGAGACCGGCCGTGGTCTTCGTGCACGGCGGACCGGTGCCCGCCGGAGCCCGGCCGACACCGCGCGACTGGCCGACCCTGGTCGGGTACGCCCGTCTGGCGGCCGCCGAGGGCATGGTCGGCGTGACCCTCGACCACCGGCTGCACGATGTCGGAGACTTCGCACGCGCCGCCGCGGACGTCGCCGCCGCCCTGGAACTGGTGCGGGCCGATCCCCGGGTGGACGCCGACCGGGTCGCCCTGTGGTTCCTCTCCGGCGGGGGCCTGCTCACGGCGGACTGGCTGAGGGAGCGCCCGGTCTGGCTGCGCTGCCTAGCCGCGTCCTGCCCCGTCCTCGCGCCGCTGCCCGCCTGGGGCCTGTCCGACGGCCGGTTCCACCCGGTCCGAGCTGTCGCGCACGGGGGTGGCCTGCCCGTCGTCCTCGTCCGGGCGGGGCGGGAGACACCCGAGATCGCCGCCACCGTGGAGGCGTTCGTGACCGCGTCGCAGGACTGCGGGGCAGCTCTGGAACTGGTGGACGTCCCGAACGGCCGCCACGGCTTCGAGACCCTCGATCCCACCGAGGAGACCCGCTCGGCCCTGCGACAGGCGATGCGTGCGGTGGTGACCCATCTCGTCGGCTGACGTCGCGGCCGGCGCCGCGCTCCAGCCGACGGGGAGGTACTCGCCCCGCCAGAACAGTCCCGGCCCCGGGGGCGGCGTCGAGTGCGCCGAACGGCCCCCGTCTGCGGGAGCGCGGGCGGGGCCCGGCCGATAGGCTGGACGTGCTCGGCACCCCCTTCGCGTACCCGCGCCCCTCATGTATCCGCACCCCCGACACACCCGCACCCCCCCAAGGTGCCCGCATCCGGAGTCCGTCGACCCGCAACAGCAGGAGGAACCGTGGCCGGTCAGTTCGAGGCGAGAACCGAGATCAACCGCCCCGTCGAGGAGGTCTTCGCCTTCCTCGCCGCCGGCACGAACGACCCCAAGTTCAGCCCCAGGGTCCAGGAGATCTCCAAGACCCCGGAGGGTCCGACCGCCGTGGGCACGGTGTTCACCAGCACGGTCAAGGACGCGGGCATGAAGTCGGCCCGGAAGTTCAAGATCACCGAGTTCGAGGCGCCGCACCGCATCCGCTGGACGGAGATCTCGAAGAACTCCGTGACGGCCGACGACGGCGGCTACGACCTGGAAGCCACCGGCGCGGGCACGACCAAGGTGCGGATCTTCAACATCCTCGAAGGTCACGGCATCGGCAAGCTGCTCGTGAGCTTCGCCCTCGGGGCGGCCCGCAAGGACGCGGACGCCTTCGGGCAGCGGATCAAGAAGGCCGTCGAGGCGTCCTGACCGGAACCGCGACCGGTACCGGCCTGTTCCGGGGGTGGCCAGGCCGGCGCCGGCCTCACCCGAGGCGCGGAGGCGGCCGGACAGCCGGGACAGACCCCGGCCCGCCGAGCTGAAGAGCCGGACAGCCCCTGGCCCGCCGTACAGCCGGACCGCTTTCACCCCCTGACCGCGGTCAGCCCCCGCGTCTACCCCTTCTTGCGGCCCACGCCCGCGTAGACCCAGTACTGCGACGGGTCCTCCGGGACCACGTCGTCGGGGCCCGGGCGCCACAGCGGGACGTACACCAGGCCCGGTTCGACCAGCTCGAAGCCGTCGAAGAGGCCGAGGATCTCGTCGTGCGAGCGGGCGGTGACCGGGGACGTGGCCCGGGAGCGGTACAGCTGACCCACGGCGGCGGCGGTGTCCGGCCGGTCCTGGTCCGTCGCGTGCGTGAGCGCCAGCCAGCTGCCCTCGGGAAGCGCGTCCCGGAAGCTGGCCACGATGCCGGCCGGGTCCTCCTCGGGCGCCACGAAGTGCAGGATCGTGATCATCAGTACGGCGACCGGCTGGTCGAAGTCGATGAGCTTGCGCACCTGCGGCGAGGACAGGACGTCGGCGGGCCGGCGGATGTCGGCGTCGACGATGTCCGCGTCCGGGTTGTCGGCGAGCAGGGAGGCGCTGTGCGCCACGGCCACCGGGTCGTTGTCCACGTAGACCACGCGGGCTCCCGGACTGGCCGCCTGCGCCACCTCGTGGACGTTGCCCTGGGTGGGGATGCCCGAGCCGAGGTCGATGAACTGCCGTACCCCGGACTCCACGAGGAAGCGCACGGCCCGCCCGAGGAACGCGCGGTTGGCCCGAGCCAGCGGACGCACCTGGGGATCGATGCCGGTGAACGCCGCCACGGCCTCACGGTCTATGGCGAAATTGTGCTGTCCGCCCAGCATCGCGTCGTACATCCGGGCAACGCTCGCCTTGTCCGGATCGGCGCCCGGCGGAAGACCCTCATTGTCAGGCAACACGCAACTCCCCTGCTCCCGAACCGCCTTGACGCAACATCATATAGTTGCCCGAGACGCGCGGCGAGGCCGTCCTCCGACCCGCGGCCGGACCCGGTCCCCACCCCGGAAAGGCACCACCCTGCCGTACGAACAGCCCAGCCCCGGCGATGAGGCGCCCCTCCCGGTGTCCGCACGCCGCCGCCCCGCCTTCTCACCCGCGGCCGACGTGATCGGCTCGGAACTCGACCTGCACCTGACCGGCAGGCACGTCGTGCACGCGCTGACGCCCGGATTCTGCGACGCGGCGTCGGTGTACCTGCTGGAGCGGTGGCTCCTGGAGGAGAACGCCTACGCGACCGCCGACCCGCCGCAGATCGAGGCCCGCCGACTGGCGCTGCGCGTGGGCGCGGACGCGCAGGAGGACTGGGAACCGCTGCTGCCGGTCGGCCAGGTCATCGTCTTCCCCCGCGAGACGCCGTACGCGCGCGCCCTCGCCACCGGGCAGACGCAACTGCTCGACGCGGTGGACTCCCACACCTCCGAGCGGCTGAGCGCCTCCGGGCCGGGTGACGCCCGCATAGACGACCTGCTGGACAGCGCGGCCTTCCTCGTCGTGCCCCTCCAACTGCGGGGCACGGCTGTCGGGTTCATCGCCTGCACCCGCGGCCCGGACAAGGCGCCCTTCGTGATCGGGGAGGCCGTCGCGGTGGAGTCGCTGGCCGCGCGGGCCTGTGTGGCGCTGGACAACGCCCGCCGCTACGAACGCGAACGGCGCATGGCGCACGCCATCCGCAACACCCTCTTCCCCGACACGGCACGGACGTTCCCGGGCTGCCAGATCGCCCACGGCTACCTTCCCGCCGGTCAGGACAACATCGTCGGCGGTGACTGGTTCGACGTCCTGCGCCGGCCGGGCGGTCAGGTCAGCCTGGTGGTCGGGGACGCCATGGGGCACGGTCCGGCCTCGGCCGTGGCGATGATCCAGCTCCGTACGGCCGTCCGGACGCTGGCCGGGCTCGACATCCCGCCGGCCGAACTCGTGCACCGGCTCGACGCCCTCGCCTGTGACACGCCGGGGGCCTCCTTCGCCACCTGCATGTACGCGGAGTGGGACCCGAAGGAACGCACGTGCACCCTCGTCGGCGCGGGCCACCCTCCCCCACTGATCCGCGGCTCGGACGGACGCAGCGCCCCGGTCACCCTCACCAGCGCCGGCCTGCCCCTCGGCATCGGTACGGGCACCTACGAGCCCACCGTGCTGGACGTGACCGAGCCGACGCTGCTCCTTCTCTACAGCGACGGTCTCGTCGAGTCCCGCCACGCGGACATAGACCAGGGCATCGCCCAGCTCGCGCAGGCCCTCGACGCGGGCAGCACCGACCCCGCGGACGGCACCGAGGACCGGCTGCGCATCCTCTCCCAGCGGCTGCTCACCCCGGCCGCAGCCGATACCACCGGTGTCGCCGACGACCGCACCCTCCTGCTGGCCGAGTTGACACCCCTCAAGGACTGAGCGCCCGCCGGCCGGTGCTCCGACCCGCGACCGGGCGGCAACGGGCGCCCGCCGGCCGGCCGTCGGCAGTCCGGCGACCGGCGACCGGCGACCGGGTGCCAATATCCCTGTCTGTACTGCCATTTCGCCCGTACACTGTCAACTCGCAGGTGTGCGGGCGTATTTGATCGGGGGAGGCCGCCATGACCAGTGACCAGTTCGGCATGCACCATGAGGGATTCACCGTCCCACCCATGCCGTCGGCGCCGCCGCCGGCCCCGGCCGACGGAGCGCGCGCCGTCGCGGTCGCGGTCCTCAACCTGAGCGGCCTCGGCCTGGGCTACGCCCTCGTACGCCGCCCGCTCCTCATGGCGCTGTGCTGGGTGGCCACCGCCGCCCTGCTGCTGGCGGCGCTTCCGGCCGACGCGAACGGCGTCTCCGTGTTCGCCCTCGTCGTGTACGGCCTGTTCCTCGCCGCGGTGGCCGCACACGGCGCGAGCGTCGGCCTGCGCACCCCCCTGATGTGGCCGAGACAGGCGCCCCTGGCCCTCGTGCTGGGCCTGGTCCTGCTCCTCGTACCGGCCGGAGGTGCCGTCCTCTACGACGGTGCGCGGGACGAGGCGGTGCAGCGGATGCTGCTCGACCGGCTCGACCACGCCGACCGGCTGGTGGCGGCGGCCGGAAGTAAGTCGTTCAGCGCGGGCGAGACCGACTACCGCAGGGCGCTGACGGAGTACGGCGACCTGGTAGCCGACCACCCGGACTCCCGCGCGGCCGAGCGGGTGCCGGACCGGATGAGGACCTACTACTCGACGGTCGGCGCCGCCTACGGGCAGGGCGACAACTGCGCGGCGATTCAGCCGCTGACCTTCCTGCGCACGGTTCCGGCGGCGCTGCGCGGCACGGACCTCGGAGACCTGAAAACGTGGCCCGACGACCGCCTGGCCACCTCCCTGTACACGTGTGGGGCGCAGGCACTCACCGGCGGTGAGACCACCTGGACGACACAGTTCGGTGAACTGCTCAGCACCTTCCCCGAGTCGGGGCCGGCCGCGAAGGTGGAACCGGCCGTGGGCTCGGCCGTCGCCCGCGAGGAGAAGGACCTGCGCGGCGACGAACCCTGCGCGGCGGTCGACCGGCTGCGCGGCCTCAGCTCGCAGATCGAGAGCCTGCCGGGCGACAAGGCGGACATCGTCGCCGCCCTCGCCAAGGACACCCAGCGGGCGACCGACAGCGCCGACGCGGGCACGTACGCGTGCGGTGTCGACCAGTACCGGGACGGCGACTTCAAGACGGCGCAGACGACCATGACCGAGTACGCCTCGGCCCACAAGAACGCCGGCAACGCGGCCCTGGCGAAGAAGATCGCGATCGCGGCGGAGATCGCCCAGACGGTACCGGCCGCGGGCAAGCACCTGCCCACGACGAGCACCGGCGGCGGCATCTCGGTCACGGTCCAGAACGACAGCCCCGACGAGGTCACCGTCCTCTACACGGGTCCCGTCACCGGCAGCTTCACCCTCAAGGGCTGCGGCGGCTGCAAGACCTACCCGTGGAGCAGCACCATCATGCGCGGCTTCAAACCGTGCAACGACAGCGGCAGGAACTACCCGCAGCGCACGATCAGCCTGCCCGCCGGCACCACGTACTTCCTGCACAAGCCGAAGAGCGACAGCCTCTCCACACCCGCCTCGGACACGGCGAAGATCTCGCCCGGATACATCTACACCGAGTGCGCCTACACGACCGAGCGCCTCGGATCGGGGTTCTGAGCGGCCGGGGTTCTGAGCGACGAGCGCCGCCCGCGCCCGACCTCGGCGCGGCACCACGCCCGGGCAGGTGGGCCCGTCGCCCGGTCGGAGCGTCCCTGCTGCCGCCGGGCGACGGGCGTGGGGGGTCGCTCAGCGTCCCTTGCCCGTGATCCGGAGCTGTCGCGTCGGCGGACGGGGGCGGATGTCGGACGGGCCCGAAAGGGATGCGGCGCCCTGGAGGTCTTCCAGGGCGCCGCGCCCGCGGTGCCGCTTCCCAAACCGCGGGGACGCCCACCGTGTCACGCTCGACACGGCCGACTGCTTCATCCGTGATGAAGGCACCATGGTGGCCCAACCGGAGGCCGAGCGGGGGGGAATCCCGCCCCCTCGTCATACTCTCTTAAGATCTCTTCGGGTCGCCTCACGGTCAGTTGCTGATGATGAACTCGTCGTAGACGTGCGTGCCCGGCCGGCCCGCGATGTCGTCGACCGCGTCGCGCAGAAGGCGCAGGTGTTCCCCGGTCATCTCCAGCGGCGGCTCGTCGGGCTGGTAGGTGGTGCGTACCGGGTAGTCCCGGCCGGGTGTGGTGGTCATCTCGATGTGGCAGCCGAGGACATGGGTGACGGCGCGGCTGCCGGCGAAGTCCGCCAGGCGGTGGATGCTGCGCCGGAAGTCGTCCCACCGGTCGACGTACAGGCGTCCGCGGTAGACGGTGTCGCCGGTGAGAAGGATCCCGGTGTGCGGGTCGTAGTAGGTGACGGCCGCCTCGTGATGGCCCGGGGTGGCCAGGCACTCCAGCTCACGACCGCCCAGATCGAGCCGTACCGTCCGATCGGGGTCAGCCGCCAGACCCAGGAACGCCCACGCCTCGTCGAGGCCGGCCCCGACGACCTCGGTGTCGGGGCGGTCGGCGAACTGGCCGTCGCCGGCGACGTGGTCCGCGTGGCCGTGCGTGTGCAGCACCAGCAACCGGTAGCGCTCACGCGGGTGGGCCGCACGCCAGGTGTCGATCAGGCCGTCCACGACCCGGCGCAGCGGGAAGTGCTCCGCCTCCTCGGTGGCGCCGGTGTCGACGAGCACCGCCCGCTCGTTCCCGAACAGCAGGAAGAGGAACGGTGCCTCGTAGTGCACGGCCTTGTTCTGCCGCAGGATGAAGGTGTGCTCGTCGTAGGCGTGGACCTGGATGTCGGGATCCGTGTTGTGCTTCGCCGAGGGCGAGCCGTGGATCCAGTCGACGCCCAGAGCCCGCGCCTCGCTCTCGCACCGCCCGAAGGCGATCTGGCGTTCCATTGCTCCTGTCTACCACCGCCCGCGCGGCGGACGCCGGGGGCCGGTCGCGGTCAGCGCGGGTGGTGACGGAGCCTGCCGAGGGGCCAGCTCGCCGTCAGCCAGGCGATGACCGCGTCGTGCAGCGGTGCGTCCAGATGTGCGCGGTCGGCCCGTACCCAGGAGCGGACGTCCGTGTCATGGCTGTCCGAACGGGAGGGGTAGATGTAGACGCACCCGATGACCTCCAGGGTGTCGGGCTCGATGACGCTGTAGGTGAATCCGGTGCGCCGGGCGAAGTCGTCGGCATGCCGACGCAGGTCGGCGAGGTTGTCCTCCGCGGTCATTCCGGCCGCGGGCGGCCATGTCTGGTCCTGGAAGTCCTGGGTGGCGCGGATGTGCTCGATGCTGCTGGTCCAGGCGGCCAGGTCGGCGGCGTTGTGCCGCGGCCCCAGCGGTTCGAGGCGGAACCGCTCGGTGGCGAGATCGGGTGGGACGACGAAGTCGTCGGGGACGAAGGCTCGACTCATGGGGTCGACGCTACGAGGCCGCCCCGGGGGCGTGCACGTCGATTAGTGGCACGGTGCCCGCCGGGCCCGCCGCGGGTGAGGGTGTGACGGCCGTGCCGCTCCCGGGGGCGGGCCGTATCCCGCCGCCGAGGCCCGAGGCGGTGGGCGCTGGGCGGTGCTCGGACGCCGGGTGCGGCGCGCACGTGCCCGCGGTCTGCGCCGACCGGCGCAGAGAGGTCCGGACCGGTGCATCCCGATCGAATACGACGCCCCCGCGCCGCCCGAGGCCCCCGGCGCCCTCCGCCACAGCCGGACCGACGTGTCAACCACCCCTCGTCAAAGGCATGATGGGGGTTGCCCCTGCCGCTGGGCGGCCAGGGGTCTGTCGTGTGGATCAGGCTGGATCCGGGCCCGCGAGCCCGACCTGATCCGAACGGGAGGCCCCAGGGCCCGCCGAGGCTGTGAGAGATGGAGAGCGCGTGTCACGCCAGCTACTGACGGTCTGTCCGGAGGGAACCGAGGGTTTCCGAACGATCGGCGAGGCGCTGGCGCGGGCGCGCAGCGGCGCCGTGATCAGTGTGCGGCCCGGGATCTACGAGGAGAGCCTCGTCATCGGCACCCGGGTCACCCTGGTGGCCGAGCAGGCCCGGGGCACGGTGGAGATACGACCCAGGCGCGGCAGCGTCCTCAGCCTCCAGGCCGACGCCGTGATGCTCACCGACCTGGTGCTGCGGGGGCGCGACGAGGACGTGCCCGCCGTGGACGCCGTACGGGGGCAGGCCGCGATGGACGGCTGCGAGGTGACCGGCGCCGCGTGGACGGCCGTCCTCGCGCGGGGCAACGGCTCGCTCGCCATGCGGGACTGCCGGGTCAGCAATCCGAAGGGTGCCGGCGTGGTCGTCACCTCGGCGGTCGACAGCTCCCTGGACTCCTGCACCGTCGAACACCTCGGCACCTCCGGCGTCGTCATCGGCGAACGCGGCCGGGTCACCGTGCGGGGTTGCACCATCCGGGACGCGCGCGGTCACGGGGTCCTCGCCAACGGTGAGGCGCAGGGCTCCGTCGAGGACTGCGACCTCTCCTCCACCGACAAGCCCGCCATCACCCTGGAGGAGCACTGCACCACGCGCGTGCTGCGCACGGTCGTGCACGACACCGCGGTCGGCGTGCACCTGACCAGCGCCTCCCGCACGGTCCTGGAGGACGTCCGGGTCACCGCGACGACGGGGCCGGCGTTCGTCGTCTCGCACGGCAGTGACCCGTTGCTGAGCCGCTGCCGCTCCGCCCGCACGGAGGGCAACGGCCTGCTGGTCACCGACCGGGCCCGCGGCACGTACGAGGACTGCTGGCTGGACTCCTCCCAGGCGCCCGCGCTGCGCGTGGCGGGTGCCGCCTCGCCCACCCTGACCTCCCTGACCGTCCGCGACTGCGCGGCGGACAGCGGTGTGCTGCTGGAGGAGGAGTCCACCGCCGAGATCGACCGGCTGGAGGTGCTCGACACCACCGGCGCCGCGATCCGCATCCGCACGGGCGCCAACCCGATGCTCCGCCGGGCCCGGATCAAAGGCACCGGCGGCGACGGCGTCGAGGTCGTCAAGGACGGGCGGGGACGCCTGGAGGACAGCGAGATCGACCGGGCCGGCGGCGCGGGCATCCGCGTCGAGGGGCTCGGCAACCTCTACGTCGGCGGCACCACCGTGCTCGCGTCCGCCGGCCCGGGACTGCTGGTGGCCGCGGAGGGCACCGCCACCGCCCGCGACTGCGAGCTCCGCGAGCCCGGCGCCGACGGGCTCGTGGTCGAGGCCGACGGCGAACTCACCGCCACCCGCGTCCAGATCACCACCGCGGCCGGGAACGGCGCGGTGATCCACGAGGGCGGGCGGGCCTCGCTCAACGGCTGCACCCTCGCGGGCAGCGCCAAGGACGGGCTCAGGGTCGAGACCACCACACCGGTGTCGGTCGTCAACTGCACGGTCCGCGACAACACGGGCAGCGGCCTCGTCCAGTCCCGGGCCGGTGACCGCCTCGCCGTCGAGGGACTCACCAGCACCGGCAACGGCCGGCGCGACGCCTGGGGTTACGGCGACCACGAGGACACCGACCCGGCGGGCACCGTGCCGGGCTCCGGGGCCGACACCGCCGAGACGGGCCCGCTGGCCGAACTCGAGTCCCTGATCGGCCTGTCCAACGTCAAACAGCAGGTCCGTACCCTGGTCAACCTCACCCAGCTCGCGCAGCGGCGGGCCCAACTCGGCATGTCGGCACCGCCGATGAGCCGCCATCTGGTGTTCGCCGGTCCGCCCGGCACCGGCAAGACGACCGTCGCCCGTCTCTACGGCACCGTGCTGGCGCAGCTCGGCGCGCTGCGCTCCGGGCACCTGGTCGAGGTGTCCCGCGCCGACCTGGTGGCCCAGGTCATCGGTGGCACCGCCATCAAGACGACGGAGACCTTCAACCGGGCGCTGGGCGGTGTGCTGTTCATCGACGAGGCGTACACCCTCACCAGCGACAGCGGCCACTCCGGCGCCGACTTCGGCCGGGAGGCCGTGGACACGCTCCTGAAGCTGATGGAGGACCACCGCGAGGACGTGGTGGTCGTCGCCGCCGGCTACTCCGGGGAGATGCGGTCCTTCCTCGGCTCCAACCCGGGCCTCGCCTCGCGGTTCTCCCGGACGGTGGAGTTCGAGAACTACGCGGTGCACGAACTGGTGGCGATCATGGAGAGCATGTGCGCCCGGCACCAGTACGAGCTCGGCGAGGGCACCAGCGCCGCGCTCGCCGCGCACTTCGAACGCATGCCGAAGGACGCCACGTTCGGCAACGGCCGTGCCGCCCGGCAGGTGTTCGAGGAGATGGTCGACCGGCAGGCCGTACGGCTGTCCACGCAGTCCGAGGTCGGCGAGCGCGACCTGTCGCTGCTGCTCCCCCAGGACGTCGGCGAGCAGGCCGCGGCCGACGCCGCCGGCACCGCGAGCGGCCCCGCGCGGGGCGACGCGCTGTCGCGCCTGGGCGACATGGTGGGCCTGGACGCGGTGAAGCGGGATGTCACCGACCTGGTCAACCTGCTCTCCACCGCCCGCCGCCGGGAGGCCGCGGGACTGCCCGCCCCGCGCATCAGCCACCACCTCGTCTTCACCGGCCCGCCCGGCACGGGCAAGACCACCGTCGCCCGCCTCTACGGCGAACTCCTGGTCTCCCTCGGTGTGCTGCCGCGCGGCCAGCTGGTCGAGGTGTCCCGCGCCGACCTCGTCGGCCGGTACGTCGGGCACACCGCGCAGCTGACCCGCGAGGTCTTCGAACGCGCCCTGGGCGGTGTGCTGTTCATCGACGAGGCGTACACGCTGACCCCGCCCGGCGGCTCCTCCGGCTCGGACTTCGGCCAGGAGGCCGTGGACACCCTCCTCAAGCTCATGGAGGACCACCGGGACGAGGTGGTCGTCATCGCGGCCGGCTACACCCGGGAGATGGAGGGCTTCATGGCCTCCAACCCCGGCCTGTCGTCCCGGTTCTCGCGGCGCGTGGAGTTCGCCGACTACACCTCGGACGAACTGGTCACGATCGTGCGGATGCACGCGGACGGTTCGGGATACGAGTGCGGTCCGGGTGTCGGCGCGCTGCTGCGCGAGCACTTCGAGTCGCTGCCCCGGGATCGCTCGTTCGGCAACGCCCGACTCGCCCGGCAGGTACTGGAGTCCATGATGACGCGCCAGGCCGGCCGGGTGAGCGCGATGGCCGCGCCCGGCCTGGACGACCTGCGGCTGTTGGTGCCGGACGACGTGCCCGTGGCGCGGGTGGCACCGCAGGACGCGTGAACCCGGCCGGGGGCGGCGGCAGGCGGCGTGGGCCGGGGACGGGTGCGGTGGGGCGGACCGTAGGATGCGCTTCATGCGCCTCCTGCGTCACCTCCGCCTCCGCTCTCATCTCCCGCGAAACACGCGCGCGTTGGCCCTGTCGCTGAGCATCGGGACGCTTCTGCCGTTCGCCGGCGCGCCCGCGGCCGTGGCCGCCGACACGAAGCCGCTGCGACTGCCCGTGATGCCGGCCCGGCTGGGCGCCGGCGCCGCCTGCACCGGGAGTTCGGACCAGCGGGCCACCACCGTGCCGTGGGAGCAGCAGAGGCTGCAGCTGACGCGTGCCTGGGAGTTCTCCTCCGGGGCCGGGACGACCGTGGCCGTGGTGGACACCGGGGTGTCGGCCACGGCGCCCGCCCTCAAGGGCCGGGTCACGGCGGTGGGCGAGGCCGGCGCGGACTGTGTGGGTCACGGCAGTTTCGTCGCGGGGCTGGTCGCGGCGGCCGGCGCCGACGGCGTCCGGTTCGCCGGCGTCGCGCAGCGGGCGCGGATCGTGGCCGTACGGGGAACGGACGACCGGGGTGCGGCGACGGCCGCGAGCGTCGCGGCGGGCATCACCGCCGCGACCGGGGCCGGAGCCGGGGTCATCGTCGTGTCGCCCGCTCTGGAGACCGGTTCGGCCGGCCTCACCACGGCCGTCAAGGACGCCGTGGCGCACGACGCGGTGGTGGTCGCCGCGGCCGTGCCGGACGCGCCCACCGGGACCGGCGCGGACCGGGCGACCCCGGTGCCGCGCGACTACTGGCCGGCCGCCCAGCCGGGGGTGCTGTCGGTGCTGGACGTCGACGCGGACGGCGGGCGCCCGGACGGCGCACTGCTGCCCCGGCGCGCGGACCTGACGGCGCCGGGCGACGGGGTGATCGGCATCGGCCCCCGGGGAACGGGCCACTTCATCGGCTCCGGCGCCTCCTTCGCGGCCGCGTTCGTCGCGGGCGCGGCGGCGCAAGTACGGTCGGCGCAACCGAAGTTGACCGCCGAGCAGACGGTGGAACGGCTCGTGTCGACCGCCTACCCCGACACCGTCCCCCTCGTCGACCCCTACGCGGCCGTGACCGCGGTGACGGCCGCGTCGGCTCCCCGGCGTCCCCAGGCCCGGCAGGCACCGGTCAGCCTCCCCGCCGACGCCAGTACCCGCCCCACCCAGCGAGCCGTCCTGCTCGCCGCCGCAGGTGGCCTGGTGGTGCTCCTGGTGGCCTGGGCGGCACTGATCACCCCCCGCGGCCGTGCCCGCCACTGGCGCCCGGCGGGCAGGGAGCCCGCTCCGGAGCGGGGCGGGGCCTGAACCGTCGCCCGGACGGGCGCTCTTGAGCCGCCCCGAGCAGGCGGGGCGCCGAGGCCCCCCGCCTGAGCCCATTCCTGAGCAGGACGGCCCGACCCGCGATCACCGCACGGCGGCCCGCCCCGAGCCCCGCCCCGACGCCGCGGGCGACCTTCGTCAGCGCGTGCCCGGGGTCTCCCCCGCGCCGTCCCCGCCGTCCCCGCCGTCCCCGTCCAGGAGTGCCGTCTGGATCAGGGTCGCCTTGCGGCGGGCGATGTACTGGGCGCGACCCGGCGGGAGGTTGCGTGGTTTGGTGTTGCCGAAGACGTAGCCCTCCGAGGGCGGGCAGGACAGCAGCACGCCGGGCGTGTTGGCCTCGTCCAGGCGGCGCAGGAGCTGGTCGTTGAGACCGCGTCCGGCGCCGGTCGCGGAGCGCACCGCGACGATGTGCAGGCCCAGTTCGTGGCCGAGGGCGATGTGGTCGAAGAGCGGTGCGAAGGGGTGGTCGAAGTTGTTGCTGCCCACGACCATGTCGTAGTCGTCGACGAGGATGAACAGGCGGGGCCCGTTCCACCAGTCGGCCAGCCGCATCCGGGCGGGGGTGATGTCCTGGCCGGGCAGGCGGGTCTTGATGGCCCGGGCCGAGCCGCCCACCAGCTCCTTGAGCGCGTCGAGGGAGACCGCGTGGCCGAGCTGGTAGTCGGCCGGTACGGCGTCCGCCAGTTCGCGCCGGTAGTCGACGACCAGGATTCGCGCCTCGGTGGGGCTGTAGCGGGCGGTGACGGCGTTCGCGACCAGCCGCAGCAGGTTGGTCTTGCCGCTCTCGGTGTCGCCGACCGCCACCAGGTGCGGGGTGCGGCTGAAGTCGTGCCACAGGGTGGAGAGGGTCTCCTCGTCCTGGCCGAGCGGCAGTCGCAGCCCGTCGCCGAGTTCGGGCGCGGGCAGCGCCGAGGACGGCAGGCGGTGCGGAAGCATCCGTACGGCGGGAGCGGACGGGCCGGTCCAGCCCGCCGCGATGCTCTCGGCGAGGGCGGTGACACCGTCGGAGAGGTCCTCGGCGCTGTCGGTGCCGTCGGTGCGGGGCAGCGCGGTCAAGAAGTGCAGCTTCCCGTCGACGGTCAGGCCGCGGCCGGGCTGCCGGGGCACGGTCGCGGCCTTGCGGACGTCCACCACGGAGTCCATGGGGTCGCCCAGCCGCAGTTCGAGGCGGGTCGCGCTCTGGTCGCGGACCTGCGCGCTGAGCTCCACCCAGCGGGTGGTGCTGACGATCAGGTGGATGCCGTAGTTGAGGCCGCCGGTGGCGATCTGGTTGAGGGTCGGCAGCAGGTGGTCGAAGTTCTGCTTGACCTGGGCCCAGCCGTCGACCACGAGGAAGACGTCGCCGTGCGACTCGCCGGCGAACTCCCCGGCGGCCCGGCGGCGCCGGTAGGTGGCCATGGAGTCGATGCCGTGGTCGAGGAAGAACTGCTCGCGGTGGTTGAAGACCGCGGTGACCTCGGCGACGGTACGGCTGATGCGCTCGCTGTCCAGCCGGGCCGCGACCCCGCCGACGTGCGGGAGGCCGGCCAGCGAGGAGAGCGTGCCGCCGCCGAAGTCGAGGCAGTAGAACTGGACTTCGGCCGGGGTGTGGGTGAGGGCGAGGGACGCGATCAGGGTGCGCAGCACGGTCGACTTGCCGCTCTGCGAACCGCCCGCGACGGCGACGTGCCCGCCGCCCGCCGACAGGTCGAGGACGAGCGGGTCGCGGCGCTGGTCGAAGGGCTTGTCGACGAGTCCGACGGGCACCCGCAGGCGCCCGGTTCCGGGCCAGCGGGTGGCGCTGAGGCCGCGGTCGGCGGTGGCCCGGAGGCCGGGCAGCACCGCGTCGAGGGTGGGGGGCGCGCCGAGCGGCGGCAGCCACACCTGGTGGGCCGCGGGTCCGGCCTCGCGCAGCCGGTCCACGGCCACCGACAGCAGGCTCTCGGCGGACTCCGTCTCCTCCTCCGGCTGCGGCGCGGCCACGGGGGCGGAGGTCCGGGGCACCACCCAGCCGGCCGTCCAGGGCACCACCTGGCTGGCGACGCGGGCCTGGACGGCGGCCCCGCGCCGGTGCCGGTAGGGGCCGGAGACGTAGGCGGCGCGGAAGCGGGTCAGTGCCTCCACCCCGCTCTTGAGGAAGCCGGCACCGGGCTGCGAGGGCAGTTGGTAGGCGTCGGGCACCCCGAGCACGCCGCGGCTCTCCATGGCGGAGAAGGTGCGCAGGCCCAGCCGGTAGGAGAGGTGGCTCTCCAGCTGGTGCATGCGGCCCTCGTCCAGACGCTGCGAGGCGAGCAGCAGGTGCACGCCCAGGGACCGGCCGAGCCGGCCGATCATCACGAACAGGTCCATGAACTCGCGGTGCGCGGCGAGGAGTTCGCTGAACTCGTCGACGACCACGAAGAGACTGGGCAGCGGAGCCAGCGGGGTGCCGGCGGCGCGCGCCTTCTCGTACTCCAGGGCGGAGGTGTAGTTGCCGGCCGCCCGCAGCAGTTCCTGGCGGCGGATGAGTTCGCCGTGCAGGGCGTCCTGCATGCGTTCCACCAGGGCGACTTCGTCGGCGAGGTTGGTGATGACGGCGGAGGTGTGCGGGAGTTCGTCCAGGCCGAGGAAGGTCGCGCCACCCTTGAAGTCGACCAGGATGAAGTTGAGGGTCTCGGAGGAGTTGGTGAGGGCCAGCCCCAGCACGAGGGTGCGCAGCAGCTCGCTCTTGCCGGAGCCGGTGGCGCCGATCAGCATGCCGTGCGGGCCCATGCCGCCCTGCGCGGACTCCTTGATGTCGAGGTCGACGGGGGCGCCGTCGGCACCGACCGCGATCGGCACCCGCAGGCGCGCGGAGCCGGTGTTGCGCCTCCACAGGGTGTCCGGATCGTGCCGGAACAGGTCGGGGATGCCGAGCAGCGCGGTCAACTGCACGTCGGTGCTCAGGGGTTCGGCGGCGTCGGCGGTCAGGCTCATCCGGTAGGGGGAGATGAGCCGGGCCAGCGACTCGGCCGCGGCCGGGCCCATCCGGTCGGGCCGGCCCAGCAGGGTGGACTGTTCCTTGCGGGTGCGGTCGGTGCGCACCAGCCGTACCGCCGCGGGGGTGACGTCCAGGCGCAGGGTGCTGCGTCCCGGGCGCCAGGTGAGGGCGCCGGACAGGTCAAGGACGATCGTGTTGCGGAAGCCCTGCCCGTCGAGCCGGTGGCCGGCCGGGACGGTGACCCCGTCGACCACGATCACGGTGAGCGGCTCGTCGCGTCCGGGCACCGCGTCCGGGTCGAACACCGGCCGTTCGGCGAACTCGGCGCCGAGCAGGTCCTCCAGGTCGTTGAAGGCGCCGGCGACCATCCGGGCCGGGCCCGCGCCGTCCTGCTCCTGCGGATGCAGGTTGTGCGGGAGCCACTTGACCCACTCCCACTCCGCGCGCCGCTCGTCCGAGACGCACAGCGCGATCCACAGCTCCTCCGGCGGGTGGAACAGCGCCAGTTGGCTGAGCGCGGCGCGCGCCATGGCCCTGGCGGCCGTCTCGTCGCCGCGCGTCAGCACGCGGGACCAGGACCGCAGGTACAGGGCGATGGGCTGGTCGGGGACGGTGCTGTAGGCGCGGATGAAGCGGCGCAGGGCGTGCGCGCTCAGGGGTTCGAGGTCCTCGACGGGCTTGGTGGCCAGCGGGTTGAGCCGCATCGACAACTGCTGGTCGCCCACCGCGATCCGGACCTCGCCGAAGTCCTCGTCCTTGACCCGGCGTTCCCACAGCCGGGTGGTGCGGACCATGGCGGGCAGCACCTTCGGGTCGGGGTGGCGCCAGGCGAGCGCCAACTGCTGCTCCACGACGGCCCGGTGGACCTGGCGCCGGGTCTGGGTGAGGTAGCGCAGGTAGTCGCGCCGCTCGCCGCGCAGCCGCTGCTTGCGCTCGCCCGACTTGCGCATGACCTGGCCGACCATCATGGCGGCGGAGGCCATCACCATCATGCCGAGCGCGATGTAGCTGAAGGCGCCGCTGCCGCCGCCGGGCTTGATGAAGATCAGCATCATGGACACCGACATCATCGCCATCGGCAGATACGTCCACACCGCGGAGCTGTCCGGGACGGTCTCCGGGAGCGTCGGCGGTTCCTGCAGGCTCAGTTCGCCCTCGGGCATGTCCGGGCCCCTGCGGCGGGCAGGCCGACGGAAGAGAACCACGCTCAACGCACATGCTCCTTAGCGGAAATGGGCCTTATCGCCCGGTCTGCCGCACCCAACGGGGCGCTCGCCGGGCGGTGTTGTGACACGCCGCTGATCCGGGGCTCATAATTCCGTTCGGTTGTCGGTCAGTAGTCTGCATGCCGACGACTCCAACGTCCAAGCAGCCCCGGGCCGACACGGCGATCCCGCGTGTCTTGTCCGGCCTCCCACGCCCCGCGGTCGCCTCGCGGCCCGATTCCCTGGAGACGTGAGACTCCCGATGACCGACAGCTCCGTTGCGGGACTGTGCCGCCTGACGGTGCGCGCGCCGGCCAGGACCATCGACCTGGCCGTGCCCGCGGACGTGCCCGTGGCCGATCTGCTGCCCACCGTGCTGCGTTACGCGGGAGAGGAGATCGAGGAGAGCGGTCTGGAGCACGACGGCTGGGTCCTGCAACGGCTCGGCGGCACCCCGCTGGACGAGGAGGCCACGCTGGCGGCCGTGGACCTCAAGGACGGTGAGGTGCTCTATCTGCGCCCGCACACCGAGGCGTTGCCGCAGGTGCGGCTCGACGACCTGGTGGACGGCATCGCGACCGTCACCCGCGACCGGCTGCACGGCTGGACCCCGGCCGCCGGCCGGCGGCTGCTCCTCGGCCTGGTCGTGACCCTCCTCACACTGGGTCTGCTGGTACTGGCCTGGCCCGGCGGTCCGGCCGGCCCCCGGATCGTCACGGCCGGTGTCGCCGGGCTGCTGCTGCTCGCCGGGGCGGCCTCGGCGAGCCGGGCGGTCGGTGACGCGGCGGCGGGCGCCACCCTCGGCTTCATGGCGGCGCCCTTCCTGGCGCTGGCGGGCTGGCTGCTGCCGGGGGGCGAGATCGCCGGCCCGCACGCCTACCAGGTGCTCGGCGCCCGGCTGCTGGCGGCCTCCGCGGCCGGCGCGGGCGGCGCGGTCCTCGCGCTGGCGCTGACCGCCGTACGCACCCCGCTGTTCGCCGCCTCCGCGCTGGTCGCCGTGGCCGGCGCGGTGGCGGGCGGCCTGATGAGCGTCTTCGACCTGGCCACGGACGGCGCGGCCGCCGCGGTCGCCTCCCTCGCGGTGCTGCTCGGCGGTTTCGTGCCGTCCCTGTCGTTCCGGCTGGCCGGCATGCGGATGCCTGCCCTGCCGACCAACCCGCAGCAGCTCCAGGAGGGCATCGAGCCCTACAGCGGTGAGGACGTCGCCACCCGTACCGAGCTCGCGAGCGGCTGGATGACCGGCCTGTACGCCGCCTCGGGCATCCTGTGCGCCGGCTGCCTGGTGCCGCTGTCCCGCCACGCCGGCCTCGCCGAGATCCTGACCGCCGTGGCCCTGGCGCTGCTCCTGCTGGTGCACGGCCGGGGCATGGTCAACGTGTGGCAGCGGCTGGCCCTGGTGCTGCCGGGCGCCTGGGGCGTGGTCCTGCTGGTGCTCGCCCTGGCCGCGGACACCGCGCCCGCGGACCGCCCCCTGCTGGTGGCGGGCCTGCTGGCACTGGCCACGGTCCTCGCGGTGGCGTCCTGGACGGTGCCGGGGCGGCGGATGCTGCCGTACTGGGGCCGGGCGGCGGAGCTCCTGCAGTCGCTGCTGGCGATCGCCCTGCTGCCGCTGGCGCTGTGGGTGCTGGGCGTCTTCGCCGCACTGCGCGCCCTCAACGGCTGACTCACGCCGACGCACAGCTGACCCGGCCGACGCGGATCGGCCGACTGGAAGGACCGCGGTTCATGCAATCCAAGCGCGACCAGGTGCAGGCGCACGCCTTCGTCATGGGCCGGCTCACCTCGGGCATGCTGCTCGCCGAACCCGACGCCCCCGAGAGCCCGTTGGGACGCACCACCCGGGGTGCGGGGATCGGTGTGGTGATCGCGGTCCTGATCGCGGCGGGGGCGGTGGTGTTCGGCCTGATCTCGCCCGGCGGCAACGACACCTGGCGCAGCGGCGAGGCCCTGATCGTGAACAAGGACACCGGCGCCCGCTACCTGTACCTGGGGGAACGGCTGCGCCCGGTGCGCAACTACGCGTCGGCGCTGCTGATCGGCGGGGCCGACCTGACCACGACGGACGTGGGGACGGCCTCGCTGCGCGACACCCCGGTGGGGGCCGCGGTGGGCATCACCGGGGCGCCGGACGCCGTGCCCGCCCCGGGCGACCTGGAGAGCGGCGCCTGGACGGTGTGCTCGGCGCTGGTCCCCGCGCAGAGCGCGGCGGGCTCCTCGGCCGGGCCGGACGGCGAGCGCGCGGTCACGGCCCTCGCGGCCGGGGTCCCGCTGGACGCCGACCCGCTCGCGGCCGACGAGGCGGTGCTGGTCAGCGGGCCGGACGCGAAGACGTACCTGGTGTGGCAGGGCAGCCGGCTGCCGCTGGACACCGCGTCCGGTGCCCTGCTGTCCCTGGGCTACAGCTCGGTGTCGCCCCGCCCGGTGTCCGCCGCGTTCCTGAACTCCCTGGTCGCGGGCCCGAGGCTGGCTCCGCCTTCGGTGCCGGGGCAGGGTTCGGCGGGCCCGTCCCTGGGCGGTACGGCGACGAAGGTCGGCCAGGTCTTCGAGATCACGGTGCCGGGCGGAGCCGCCCCCGCCACCGGCGCCTCCCCCGCCGGGGCGCGGGACCCGAACAGCCAGTACTTCCTGCTCCGCCGCGAGGGCCTGACCCCGGTCACCGCGACCACCGCGGCCCTGCTCCTCGGTGACCCGGCCACCCGGAAGAAGGCGTACGGCGGCAGCTCGCCGACCGCCCTGCCGCTGGGCGCGGACGTCCTCAAGGAGCATCAGGCGCCCGGCAGCACGGGCCGCGACCCCTCCACGGCCGGCCTGCCCGACGCCCCGCCCCGCGCGGCCCGCGTCCCCGACGGCTGGACGGCGTGCGCGCAGGTGCTGCCCGGGGCGCGGGGCGCGCGCGTCGGTTCCGTGCTGGTGCGGGAGAGCGCCCTGTCGCCGGTGGCGCGGGCCGGCGGGGAGCAGGTGGCGCGGGCCTGTCTGCCGGTGGACGCGGTCGTGGTCCGGCCCGGGCACGGACTGCTCGCCCGGGTGCTCGGCGCGGGCGGCGCCACGATCGGCACCACCACCTACTTCGTCGGCGACGACGGGGTGAAGTACCGCGTGACGTCCGACAAGGCCCTCAAGTCGCTGGGTTACGGCGAGGCCGACGCCCGGAACCTGCCCTCTCCGCTGCTGGCGATGCTGCCGACCGGCCCCGACCTGAGCCCCGAGGCGGCGGCCGGAGCCGTACCCGCGTCGAGGACCTCCCACTGCGCGGCGGCCGGACCGAGGAGCGGGGAACCGGCCGGGGCCGCCAAGTTGCCGCCAAGTAAAAGCAATTAGCGTTTGGCCGATGCAACGGGTGTCCAGCCGCGCCGTGTTGCACCCTTCTCACCAGCGACCCTAGTCTCCCGAAGTCGCAGTCGCGGCAGGACCGGAACCGAAAGGCACAACCATGGCAGGCAATGGCCAGCAGTCCAGCGAACAGGCGACCCGCAACGGCATCCAGGCACTGGAGAGCGCGTTCAGCGGCATCCTGAAGTCCCGCCAGGACGTCGACAACACCCGCGCCACCCTGTCCAGCGGCTACCAGGGCAGCGACGGCGGCCAGTTCGGCGGACTGCTCAAGCAGTGGGACGAGCAGTGCGACAGCATCCTGCGCAGCCTCGAGGACATGGTCGACAAGCTCAACCAGAGCCTCACGCAGCACGGCAGGCAGCAGGGTTCCTCCAACGAGTCGATCAACCAGGCGTACAGCCAGTCGCAGGCCGCCTTCGACCAGCTCGCCGGCTGACCCAGGCCCTCACAGCGGGTCGCCCGGACCCGGCTGCCGCCCCTCCCCCACCGAGCAGGAGACATCTCATGGCCGACAACCTGACCGACGGCTACATCTACGTCGATTACAACCACATGAACAACGCCGCCGACGACATGGTCCAGCAGACCAAGGCGATAGCCAACACGCTGGCGTCCCTGGAGGCCGAGCTCGGCGAGCTGAAGAAGTCCTGGTACGGCGAGGACGCCGCGATGTACGCGCAGAAGCAGGCCGCGTGGGACGCGGCGGTCAAGAACATGGAGACCCTGCTCACCTCGCACTCCTCGCTGCTGACGGACATCTCCGACAGCTACCGCTACAGCGAGAACTCCCTTTCGCAGATGTGGTCCGAGGTCCGCATCGGCCGCTGACCCGGCCGGCCGGACGCACCAGCCGACCGAACCGGACGGCCGGCCCCGCCGGGACGACCCGTCCGGTTCCCCGTCGCCCCACGAGCCCCGAGAGGACCACGCCATGGCGGACCTGACCCATCTCGACGCCCAGAAGCTCAAGACGTTCCGGGAGAACGACCTGGCCACGTTCATCACGGCCCTCAAGAACATCGTGAAGGACGACCCGAACGGGATCCTCGCCCTGCACAGCATCGTCAAGGGCACCATTCCCGCCGCGTACATCGACGAGAACCCCGTCCTCGGCATCGGGCTGATGACGGGCGACGACACGGTCTACGGCAAGACGCTGGTGGCCTCGGCCCTGTCGACCGCGAAGTCCATCGACGACATCCTCGGCGACCAGAAGACCCTCTTCGACGACATCGACGACAGCCTGGCGGAGACCATCACCACCCTCCTCAACACCCAGGGCGCCACGCTGGAGAGCATCAGCGGCGAGAAGCTCCTCGACGTCTGGTCGGGGGTCGACGAGGACCTGCACGACCAGGGGTCCTCCACCGGCGAATGACCCGTCGGCGCACCCCCGTCCACCTCCTCCACCCCCACGCAGCGGAGCCCCGCCATGCCGATCGTTTCCGACGCCGACGACTACTGGGGAAAGGCAGTCACCCTCTACACGGGCTACCCGGTCCCCAGCAGGAAGAAGGTGTTCGACTCGCTTCTGAGCAGCGAGGGCTTCCCCCTCTTCCGCATGGACATCTCGCCCCTGGCGTCGACCGAGCTGACGTCGAGCAACTTCTCCGTCCTGGTCGGCTGGCACACGCAGGAGGGCGAGGACTACGACCTGGCGTTCGTCCACGCCGGCGGTGACGGCAAGCACGACGGCGGCACCCTGTACCAGGCGAACATTGTGTTCATCGGCGTACCGGTGGACGGCAACGGCCGCGCCCGGCTGCTGGACGCCGGGGAACTGTGGAGCGCGGGCAAGTTCACCGGCGTCCTCGGCAACGAGTGGGACCTGAGCCTGCTGTCGCAGTACCAGAGCGGCTCCAGGGCGGCGATCGACCAGTTGCGCTCCGGCCGCACGACGCGCGGGTTCTCGTACAACGGACTGACGGTCCTCAACGCGGAGGCCGTGGACGCCGACTCCTTCGAGCGCACCGCCCAGGCCTTCGACCGGGGGCAGAAGTTCTTCCAGGACCAGGCCGCCGTGCTCAAGCAGTGGGAGACCTCCCTCGGCTCGGAGAACGCGGCCTGGCGCGGCCAGGCAGCCGGACTGTTCTGGCAGCTGATCCACCAACTGCACCGCAACTACGACGGTTACGTCGACCAGCTCGCCCCCGAGGGCACCGCCGCGGCGGAGGCCATGCCGGGCGGCCATGTGCCGAAGTCGCGGTTCAGCCAGGCACTGGCGACCGCGGAGAAGGCGCTGATGACGGAGGCGAAGGCGCTCAGCGACGCCTGGGACGCGTGGGCCGCCGACGGCCGCCACGACCCGCACCGGATCCTGATGGAGATCCTCGACAAGGTGTCCGTGTGGGTGCTGGAGAACAACATCAAGCACACCACCGTGTCCTCGAACGGCGCCGCCAAGAACTACGCCACCAACGCCGGTTTCAAGCAGGTCCATCCCGAGTACGGCGACCTCCACGACATGGCGTCCTGGAAGAAGATGGGCGAGGAGGCCGTCAAGCAGTGGAACGACAACGTGCAGACGGACCTCGTCACGCCGGCCCAGACCTCGCTCACCAACCTCAAGACGGCGTGGAGCGACCTGGAGGACGCCTTCGCCGAACTGCGCACGAAGGACACATCCACCCTGTCGGAGAACTACGCCGACGACCAGCGGCAGATCGCCGAGGACCAGGCGAACCAGCAGCGGAACGACCTCAACAACTCGCTGAACAACCTCGGCAACGGCCTCGGCGACGGCCTCGACAACCTCGGCGACAGTCTGAACAACCTGGGTGACGGGCTCGGCGACGGCCTCGACAACCTCGGGGACGGGCTGGGGAACAGTCTCAGCAACCTCGGGGACGGCCTCGGCGGCCTGGGTGACGGCCCGGGCGGTACGAGCAACCTCACCGACGGCCTCGGCGACCTGTCCGACCTCGGGAACGGGCTGGGCGACGGACTCGGGGACGGCCTCGGCGACGGACTCGGGGACGGCACGGGCACCAACCTCGGCGCGGGGCTGGGCCTCGGTCTCGGCGGTACGACGGACGACGGCAACCCGGCGACCAAGGGGTCCACGCTCACCAACCCCGACGGCAGCACGACCACCCTCAACGCGGACGGCACCCTCACCACCCGCTACCCGGACGGCACCACCCAGCTCCTCGACCCCGAGACGGGCATCGTCACCACCACCGCCCCCGACGGCACGAAGACCACCGGCGACCTGACGATCCCCGGCGGCCATCTCAACCCGGACGGCAGCACGACCACGCTCAACTCCGACGGCACCCTCACCACCACGTTCCCCGACGGCACGAAGACGACCATCGACCCGGAGACCGGCGCCCTGACGACCACCGCCCCCGACGGCACGGTCACCACGGGCAACATCAGCACCGGCCTCGGGGACGGGCTGGGCGACCTCGCGGACCACACCGTCACACCGACCACGAGCAGCAGCTTCGACCTGGACGACCTGACCTCCTCCGGCAACCTCGGAGACGGCCTGGGCGGCGGCGGTTCCTCGGCGCTCACCACGTCGAGCCTGCTGGACGGCCTCGACACGGGCGCCGGCGGTCGTGACGGCGACTACGCGGGCTACTCCGACTACGACGACGGCAGCACCAGCGACCTGCTGTCCGCGAGTGCCCTCGGCGCCCCCTCGTCCGCGAGCCTCGCCGACGGCACGGCGGGCGGCACGGGGGAGGCGGGCGGCTCCGGCGGCACACCCCTCTTCCCGGGCATGGGCGGCATGGGCGGCATGGGCGGCGGCGGGAACAACAGCAACAGCGGCGAACGGGTCCGCACCGTCCTCACCGACGCGGGCGGCAACACCCGCGGCCGGTCACGAGCGCGGCGCGCCACCGAGGACGACGAGGACGTGGTCGTCACCCGGGGCCGTACCGCGACGACCAGTACGGGCAGCCCCTACTACCCCGCGGGCGGCGGCACCCAGGGCGGCCAGGCCACCCAGAGCGGCGACCGCGGCCGCAGCAGCTGGGTCGAGGAGGACGAGGACGTGTGGGGCACCGACGACGGCGGCGCGCCCGCCGTGATCGGACGCTGAGCGCGATGCGCGGACACAGGGAGGCGACGCGGACATGAGCGACATGAGGGAGACCATCGAGCAGCGCCTCGCCCGGGCCATGGCCGATCTCGAGGCCACCCAGGCGGCGGTGACCGAGGCGGAGCGCGAACTGAGCACCGCCAGCTCCACGGTGCGTTCCCAGGACCGCGCGGTGGAGGTCACCGTCAGCGCGCAGGGCGACCTGACCGCGCTGCGCTTCCTGGACGGCAAGTACCGCACCATGCCGGCCGCGCAACTGGCCGCCAGTGTGCTGGAGGCCGCCCAGGAGGCACGGTCGGTGATGGCCCGTCAGGTCATGCACGCCTTCGAGCCGTTCACCCGCCCCCACGACGCGGTGCCCGAACTGCCCGGGGTGAACGTCGACTGGCACAAGATCTTCGGCCCCGGCGTCCTCGACGGCCCCCGGGCCGGGGACGACCGCCTCTCGTCCCGCCGGCTGCGCGACGAGATCCACGAGGACACGGAGGACTGATCCCGGATGAGCGACAAAAACGCCTACTACGCCGAGCCCGAGCGGCTGGCCGCCGGCGTGCGGCAGATCGACCAGATCAGCGCGCTCGCCCACGAGATGCTGCGCGACTTCACCCTGGGCATCAACGAGACCGTCGGCTGGACCGGCCACGACGACAGCTTCGCGAAGGACGTCGTCCCGCAGGACAAGCGCGAACGCAAGACGGCCCTCGACACGGGGACCTCGCTGGTCGACGCCGTGGTCAGCGTCGCCGACGGCACCCTGGCCAACCTCGACAACATCCGCACCACCCAGAGCGGTGTCATCGACTCGATCAACTCGGCGGGCCGCCGCGGCGGAAGGCACTGACCCTCCGATGAGCATCATCGTCTCGCCCCAGCTCAACAACCTGCTCTTCGTGCTCATCGGCGAGAAGATGCTGCAAGCGGACGAGGACCTGGCGTACGCGAGCCACAAGCCGTACAAGCGGCTCGGCAAGAACGTCCGGGACCTGTCCGACCTGATCGAGCAGTCCGTCTTCGGCGTCGGCCAGTCGCTGCCGCCGCAGGTCGGGCAGCAGTACGTGCGGGCCATGCGGCTGTTCGTCGACAACGGCGGCACCAACTACCTGCGGGAGTTCTCCAAGCAGCTCGACGACGTCGGCGACGGCCGGGTCAAGATCTCCATGGACATCATGGAGGCGAAGTGGCAGATCATCGCCGAACTGGTGCGTCTGCTCATCGAGTTGGCCATCGTCACCGCACTGTCGTTCTTCACCGGCGGTTCCGCCGCCAGCCAGGCGGCCACCGCGAAGGCCCGCAGCCGGGTGGCGATCCTGGCCACCCTGGACCATCTCCTCAAGCGCACCCACCTGTTGCCGAGTCTGTCGGAGGCGTTCGACGAGGCGTTCCAGACGTTCGCGGTGCGGCTGGCGATGATGACCATGGCACCGCCCGGACGCCGGCCGGACAACTTCGACTGGGGCCAGATCGTCCAGGACGGTGTGTTCGGCGCCCTGACCGGACTGTTCCACGGGGCCTTCGACTCCTTCACCAAGAACGTCGGAAAGGGTTTCCGCAATCTCGTGGACGGCCCGGGCGGCAACCAGTTCGGCAGAACCAACACCAAGAACATCACCGACGACATCACCTCGAAGTTCGACAACCCGCGGAGGTCGGACAGCTTCGGCGACCGCTTCGTGCGCGGCACGGGCAGCAGCGGCAACGAGTTCCTGGTGGCGGGTGGCTCGGAAGCGCTGGCCGAGGTCTTCGTCAACGGCCTCTTCAACGGCAAGTGGGAGGGCAGCTGGGACACCTTCCTCGGAGCGGGACTCAGCTCCGTGGTCACCTCCGCGCTCTTCGACAGTGCCTCGAAGTTCGGCGGCGCGTTCCGCTCCGGCTTCGACTTCGGCGGCGTCAACGTGTCGTCGCCCGGCGGAGCCGACGGGACCGGGGGCTCCGGCACGGGCAGGGGGAGCCGGGGGAAGGCCGGGGAAACGGGTTCCGGCACGGGGGTGGACACGGTCTCCGGCACGGGGACGGTTCCCGGGACGGAGTCGGGGACGGGGTCGGGGACGGTGGACGTCGATCTGTCCACCGGTGGTCTCGGCGGGACGGGAGCCCTGGGCGGAGCGGGCGAGGTCGGAGGCGACGGGAACACGGGGGGCGTCGGGAACACCGGGGGCGTCGGAAGCACCGGAGGTGTGGGCGGCCGAGGGGGTGTCACCGGCGCGGCCGGCGGCTCCGGGGCGGTTCCCACGTCGTCGTCCAGTGTCCCGCCCGGTACGGGCAGCGGGGCCGGCACACCCGCCGCGGGCAGCCCGGGACGGGGCGGCGAGCCCTCGGGCACGGGCACGAACCACCGGGGCTCACCGGACTCGGCCTCCCGGAACTCCGGGCACGCGCGGAACTCCGACGGCTCCGAGGACGCCCCGCCCCCAGCGGATCAGCAGCCCGACGCCGACGGCATCACGTCGACGGGCACGAGCGACAACCCCGCCGGTTCGAGCGCGCAGGACGCGACGTCCCCGACGCCGGACGCCGGTCCGGACGCGACGCCCGTGCGGACCGACACCACGTCCGCCACCCCTGTCCCCTCCCTCTCACCGGTCTCCCCCGCGTCACCACTGGCGCCGCCCTCCGCGCCGGCCGGCTGGACCGCCGCGCGAGCGGCCGCCGCACCCGTGGGGCGGTCGCACACATGGGTGGACCCGGTGTCGGCACCGAAGGGCGCCGACGGTCAGGTGACGCGCTACGTCGTCGACTCCGGCTTCGACGTCCGCCGATTCACCCACGACGGCGAACCCGTAGTCGACCTGACCGTCGAGGTGGCCTTCTCCAACGCCGACGCCGTACCGGACGCCGAACGCCAGGCCGTCTGGGACCGCATGACCGAGGGTGTGCAACGGGCCTTCAACGCGCCCGGCCACCGGCTGCCCACCGGGGAGCGCCTGCACGTCACCGTCGTCCCCGCGGCGCCCGGCACCACCCCCCACCTCACCGTCGAACTCGCCGACCCGGCCTCCGGGCGCCGCACCTCGCACCACGTCTGGCGCACCGACGGCACCGCCACCGACCTCACCCACGAGATCGGCCACCAGCTTGGCCTGCGCGACGAGAGCCGCGACGACACGGCTCCGCAGCGCCCCCGGATCGACGGCAGCCTCATGGGCTCCTACCAGCTGCCCGTCCCGGAGGCCGTCCGTACGGTGTCCGCCGACGAGCAGGCCGACTACGCCCAGGGCGGCCTCAGACCCCGCCACCTCACCCTTCTCAACACCCTCATCGGCGACCCCGACGACACGACCGCCCCGCCACGCGTCAGGACGGAGGCCACCGGCGGCGCGGACCCGTTCGCCCCGGTCGCCGGGACGGTGGAGACGGACACGTCGCCCGGCGCGACGGTGACTGACGACGACACGGCCGGCCCCCCGACCCCCGTTCCGACGACCTCGGCGCCCACGGCCGTCGCCACGGACTCCCCGGCCTCCGTCCCGGGCACGGCAACTCCCGTCCTTCATACGCCGGTTGGCCTCTCCGGTACGGCGGTGACGGCGTCGTCCCCGCGCGGCGGACCTCTCCCGGCCGTTCCCGAACACGCCCTGTGGCACGAGCTGTTCACCGCCTCGTCCCACGACCGTCAGGCCCTGCTCGACCGCATCGGCGCCGGCCGCAGGGGGGCGCCGCCCACCCCGTACGAGGTGGAGCAGCGCGAGCTGGTCCGGGGCGAGCTGGACCGGCTGCCAGGGGTGACCGTCGTGGTCGACGAGGCCGCCAACTTCGGGCATCAGGCGGCGGCGACCATGATGATGGACGCGCTGACCGAGCTCGGCTACGACAAGCGGTTCACCGTCATCGCGCCGCGAAGCGTCCAGGACCGCCTCGACGCCCTGCTGCCGGACAGCACGAAGCAGCGGATCGACTGGGTGGACGACACCTTCGACCCGGGCTCGACGCACGTTCCGGGCGGCGCGGACCGTCGCGATCACCTGGTCCTGGTGGCCGCCAACGACAGCATGACCGGTGATCCCGCGAAGGCCGACAGGTTCCTGGACTTCGCCGGCGCGGACCGCGCCCTGGTGCTGAGGCCGTACGCCTGGGACGGCGGCCACCGCTACACGTACACCCGTACCGCACCGGGCATTGCCACCGTCACCGATCTCCAGGGCCCCGAAGGCACGCCCGACAGCTCCCTGTTCCGGTTCCACGTGCCCAGGGCGACCGGCGCGGACCTGGCCGCCATGATCGACGGGCAGGCGGCCTCCCCGCAGGCCGCGACCGGCCTCAAGGCCGTCGTCGAGGCGGTCGGCAGCGGCCGGGCCGACCTCATGCCCGCGTACGGCCTGCACAACCTGGAGCCCGCCCAGCGTGCCTCCGCGCTGCCGGCTCTCGCGGGCGGCGTCCGGGACGCCCGCCCTGACGGGGTGTCGGTGATCCTGGCGATGGGCCGGGCGACCGTGGACTTCGCCCCCGCCTACGGGGAGTCCTGGTACCGGCCGATGAAGCTGGACGACCCCGCCCTGCCCGCCGCCCTCGCGGACGCCCGGGCCGGTGACGTGGTGGTCGTGGAGGCGGGCAACCTCTCGCAGGACCTGTTCCGGCGGGTGTACCAGCTGGGTTCGCTGCCCGCCGTGGTGGAGGGCGCGAACACCACGAACACCCTCCAGCTCCAGGGCCGCCCCTACCTGTCCGTGCGGACCAACAACACGCCGTACGACCTGCTCGGCCACACCGAGGACACCGCTCCGCCCAGCGTGTCCACGGCGGTGAGGGAGCTGACGGAGGCGACGGAGGCGATCGTCCAGGGCAGTGAATGGGCCGACGCTCAGCGGTCCTCGGACGCCTGGAAGACCCTGGAGAGCGCGGAGACCGCTGTCAGCGTGCTGCGTGCGCTGCCCCCGACGGGCGGCCGGGCGACCACCGTGCAGCTGGGCGTCGACGAGATGGACCGTGTCCGCGCTGCCTTCGGCCGGGAGGCGGACGCCCTCGTCGCGGACGTCCTCGGCGCCGACCACAGCGACCTGCCGGCAGCGCGAAAGCTCCTCGAACCCATCGACCCCCGGGACTTCGGACGGTACGAGCGGCTCGAGGACGAGATCGTCCATCTCACGCCGGCCCAGCGCGACGCACTCGTACGAAGTGCCGAGCGGCTGCGCGAGGAACAGGCGCGGACCCTGCGTTCGGCCGCCGAGTCGGTGGCCCCCACCCACGACGAGGAGCACGCCGGCAGGATCGCGCGGGCGATCCGTGACGCGGCCGACCCCGCCTCCGATCTGGGGCGCTACTTCACCGGCCTGGCCGCACAGGCGGACGACCCGGACAACGACCAGCTGCTCCAGGGGCTGCACTCGCTGTTCACCGGGACGCCGCCGAGGGCGCGTCCGGGGGCCACGGCCACGCCCTCACCCGCGGCCGCGCAGGCGCGAAGCCAGGACGCCGAGACGACACCGGTGACGCCCGCTCGACCCGTACGGACCGGACAGGGTGTTCCACCGCCTGCCCCCGCTCCCGCGCCTGTGCCGACCCAGGCCCGGGCCCAGGTCACGCCGGACCCTCAGGGGCAGGACAGCGACGAGGACGGCGAGGCGTGGGACATCGGCGATCTGATGGGGGATGCCGACAGTCCCTTCGGCGCCGATCCGTTCGCGCCGCTGGCGGACACGACCGACGGGTCACCCGAACCGGCCGCGGATGTCACGTCCGCCGATGTCACGTCCGCGGATGCGCAGTGGGAGGCGGCGCGCTCGGCCGCGACGCCCGTGCCCCGCTCCCACAGCTGGGTCGACCCCGTCTCCACCCCCACCACCCGCAAGGGCAAAAAAACCCAGTACCGCGTCGACTCCGCCTTCGACGTCCGCCGCTTCACCCACAACGGCGAACCCGTCATCGACCTCACCGTCACCGTGGCCTTCTCCAACGCCGACGCCATACCGGACACCGACCGCCAAGCCGTCTGGGACCGCGTGACCACAGGCGTCCACCACACCTTCAACACACCCCACTACCGCCTCCCCACCGGCGAACGCCTCCACGTCACCGTCCTGCCCGCACCACCCGGCACCACCCCCCACCTCACCGTCCAACTCGCCGACCCCACCACCGGACACCGCACCTCCCACCACACCTGGCGCACCAACGCCACCACCACCGACCTCACCCACGAGATCGGCCACCAACTCGGCCTCCGCGACGAACACCGCGACGACACCGCCCGCCACCGCCCCGACATCCACGGCAGCCTCATGGGCATCTACCAACGCCCCATCCCCCACGACATCCACACCGCCACCACCCACGACCGCACCCACTACACCCAAGCCGGCCTCCGCCCCCGCCACCTCGCCCTCCTCACCACCCTCATCGGCCACCCCCACCACGACACCATCGCCCCACCCCGCCGCAGAACCACCACCACCGCCGCCTCCCCCCTCGCACCGTTCACGGGCAACGCCGTGGCCGGTCCGTCGACCGGGCAGGCAGTCGGGGCCTCGGGGACGACGCAACCGCCGCCGGACGCAAGGGCGTTGCTGACACATCCGGGTTATGCGACGGGGGACCAGTTCGGTATCGCCGCCGCGCTGCTCGGTGACCCCGCCCTGCATGTGGTGGTCGTGGGTGGTCCGTCGGGTGCCGGCGCGGACCCCCGCGACAAGGGCCGTGACATCGCGGACTTCTACCGGGCCAGCGGTGTGCCCGAGCACCAGGTGCACTTCGAGGAAGCGGCCTCCCTGGACGCGCCCGGGATCAAGGCCGCAGCCGAAAGGGTGGCCGCCGAGGTGACCGCGGGTACCCCCACCCCGTACACCGGACTGAGCGCGACGAAGAAGAAGAGGTTCCTCATCCCCGTCGGGTCGGGTACGACCTGGGTCTCGGAGCACTTCAGCGAGGACCTGCGCGCCAGGATCCGGGCCAACTGGCAGCTGGACGACGCCGGTTTCCCCCCGGACCAGCAGGCGGCGGTGGCCTCCTGGCTGGCCGGCCGGGGCATCGAGGTCGAGCCGGGCCGGGACACGATCGTCCTGTGGTCGCGCTTCAGCGGCAAGCGCGGTGACGTCCACGTCGAACACGACACCAGCTACACCGGCATCGAGCAGATCCTCGACCGCATCTCCCGCCAACCGCGCCCGGACGGCGTCAAGCCGCCGCTCGTCATCATCGCGGGGGACGCGAAGACGAACGCCGGGCGGCCGGACAAGTATCCGGGGCTCGTCGCGAAACACCGTGCGCGGGACGTGGACGTGCACGACCTCACGGACTTCTGGACGGACCGGGAAGGCGTGCGGACGTGGGGTGGTGACAGCCGCGTCGGACAGATGCGGCTCTACGAGTACCTCGACCGCCGCAGCAGGCGCTGGAGCGGTGACGCGTCCAGGATGAAGCACCTGGGTTTCCGCAGCGGCAACCTCGAAGCCCTCGCCCTGGCGGGCCACACCGTCCGCTACATGGAGGAGGAGGGCAGCCTGGGCGGCGCACGCATGGCCAAGTGGCATGCCGCCACCGGCGACGGCAGGACGGCAGGTGGCGGGCTGGCACCGGGGTACGAGCGCATCCTGGTGACCCCGCCCACCCGGTCGGGGAAGTACGTCGTCCAGATCCGCGACGAAGTGGGTTCTTACGAGAAGGAGTTGAAGGCCGACAAGACCAGGACTGACCTCAGGAACAAGATCGACGATCCCGCGAACGACTTCCACCACCCGCACTGGGTACGCGGCAAGACGGACGTCCGCAAGGCGGACAAACCCGCCCCCATCCACGAGGACGTCAACACCTATCCCAAGGGCTTCAAGGACAGCGACCTCGACGCGATAGCGGACTACCTGGAGCCGACTCCGGAGACGCCCGAGGAGACCCAGCTCCGGCTGGCGCACGAGGCCATCGCGGCCGTCGAGGCCGACATCGCCCGTCTGACCGGCGAGATCGCCCGGCTGGAGGCGAGCAGCACCGAGCACCGAAGGCGGATCGCCGAACTCAACCGTGAGATAGCCGAGGCCGGTCGGCGCGTTCGGCAGCTCAGATCGGTCGTCGACACCATCAACCGCAACCTCGGCGTGCCGCGCGACGCTCCGCCGCCGCCCCCCGCGTCGGAGCGGCAGGACCAGCGGCGGGCGCGCGTGGCCGACGAGGGCCTGGCGGGACTGCGGTCCGAGCTCGCCGACCGGCAGTCGGCGCTGCGGCGGATCACCGCGGAACTGGCCGAGACGCGCATCGAACTCGACCGGACCGATGAACGTCTCACCACGCTGCGGACCGCGATCCAGGCGTCGCGGTCCACTCCGCCGGACGCCGCCGATCCGCTGGCGCCCGTGGTCGACGCGGACGGCTCCGACCCCTCCCCCGCGGTCGTGCCGCTGCCCGAGAACTGGCGGATGTCACGTGCCGTCGCCGCGCCCGTGGAGCGGTCGTATCCCCGGCAGGGCCACAGCGAGAACCCCGACCCGCACCGGGCGCAGGACGACGGTGACGGCGACGGCAGCGGCAGCGGCAGCGGCAGCGGCAGCGGCCGGACGGCGTCGTACGACATTCCGTCCGGCTTCACGGTCCGCCGCTTCAGTCACAGCGACATCCCGATCGTGGACGTCACCGTCAAGGTGGCCCTCTCCGACGCCGACGGTGTCCCCGAGGCGGACGCGGACGCGCTGTGGGACCACCTGGCCGACGGTGTGGAGCAGGTCTTCAACGCCCCGGGCCACCGGCTGCCCGGTGGCGAACGGCTGCACGTCACCGTCGAGCGGGTCGCGCCCGGTGACGACGCGCAGTTGGCGGTGGAGCTGACCGGCCCGGACTCCGGCCGTCCCGCCTCCGGCCGGCTGTGGCGCACCGACGACACCCCCGCCGACCTGGCCCGTGCGTTCGGCCGCGCGCTCGGCCTCCGTGACACGGCGGACGCCCCGCAGGAGAGCCCTTTCACCCACCTCGCCGCCCGGTTCGACGCCCTCGTCGGCCCGCCGGACCCGGCCGTGCGGCCGAGCATGGTCATCCATCAGCCCGGCTATGCGACGGGCGACCAGTTCGGTATCGCGGCGGCGCTGCTGCGCGACCCCAACCTCCATGTGGTGGTGGTCGGCGGCCCGCGGGGCGAGGGGGCCGACCCGCGCGACAAGGGCACGGACATCCGGGACTTCTATCTGGCCGGCGGTGTCCCGGAGCGGCAGGTGCACTTCACGGAAGCCACCACTTTCGAGGCCGCGGACATCAAGACCGCCGCGGAGCTGGAGACCGACCGGGTCACTGCGGGTCACTTCCTGAGCCTCACCAAGAACCAGCGGAAGAACTACCTGGTCCCGGTGGGGTCGGGCACGACCCTCGTCGCGAAGCACTTCGACGAGGACCTGCGCGCTCGGCTCCGGGCCAACTGGCGCCTGGACGACGCCGGTTTCCCCCCGGACCAGCAGGCGGCGGTGGCCTCCTGGCTGGCCGGCCGGGGCATCACGGTCGAGCCGGGCCGGGACACGATCGTCCTGTGGTCCCGTTTCAGCGGCAAGCGCGGTGACGTCCACGTCGAACACGACACCAGCTACACCGGCATCGAGCAGATCCTCCGCGGCATCAACCGGCGCCCGCGCCCCGGAGGGGACAAGGGTCCCCTCGTGATCATCGCGGGGGACGCGAAGACCCATCACGCGCTGCGCGACAAGTACGGGCCGATCGTCGCCGCGCAGCGGACGGCCGGACTCGACGTCCACGACCTCACCGACTTCTGGACGGACCGCGAGGGCGTGCGGACCTGGGGCGGCGACAGCCGCATCGGGCAGATGCGGCTGTACGAGTACCTGCACCGGCAGGGCCGGCTCAACGGCGGCTCCCCAGCGGGCCTCCGGCATCTGGGCTTCCGCAGCGGCAACCTCGAAGCCCTCGCCCTGGCGGGTCACACCGTCCGCTACATGGAGGAGGAGGGCAGTCACGGCGGCGACCGCATGGCCAAATGGCATGCCGCCACCCCGGACGGCAGGACCCGGGAGGGCGGCCTTGCGCCGGGCTACGAACGCATCCTGGTGACCCCGCCCACGCGCTCCGGGAAGTACGTCGTCCGGATCCGGACGGATCTGGAGCGGGACAAACTGCTCTCCAAGTCGGACAGGAACAACGAGGAGCTCAAGGAGGCGATCCGGCGGAACACGGCCGAGGTGAACCATCCCTCGTGGGTCCGTGGCCGCGACAACGTGCGCAAGGACCCCAAGCCCGAGGTCGCGGGTGACCCGAACACCCGGCACAAGGGTTTCACGGACGCCGACCTGACGGACATCTCGGCGTACCTGGTGGGGCACCGCGAGACTCCCGTGCAGGCGCAGATCCGTCTGGCGCGGGAGGGCATCGCGGCGATCGAGGCCGAGATCACCCACCTGGAGGGCGAGATCGCCCAGCTCCGGACCCGAAGGGGTGAGCATCGGCGGCGTATCAGCGAGCTCACCACGGACATCCGGGCGGCCAGGATCCGGCTGCGGCAGCTCACGTCGAGTGTCGACGCCATCAACCGCGTCCGGTCGCGGGCCGCCACGCCGACGCCTCAGGCGGAGCGTCCGGACCAGCGGGACGCCCGTACGGCGGCCGAACGTCTGGAACGGCTGAACACGGAGCTCGCGGAGCAGCAGGCGGAGCTCACGGCGGTCACCGAGGAGCTCACGCGGACCAGGGAGTCGGTCGCGGACGCACGGACGAGAATCGCCCAACTCCGCACGGCGGTCACGGAGTCGGCCTCCACGGACTCGGCCGATCCGTTCGCGCCGCTGGCGGATTCGGCCGACGGGTCACCGACACCCGGGAAGCCGGACGCGGCGACGGCGGAAGCCGGGTGGCACGCGGCGCGCTCGGCCGCGACGCCCGTGCCCCGCTCCCACAGCTGGGTCGACCCCGTCTCCACCCCCACCACCCGCAAGGGCAAAAAAACCCAGTACCGCGTCGACTCCGCCTTCGACGTCCGCCGCTTCACCCACAACGGCGAACCCGTCATCGACCTCACCGTCACCGTGGCCTTCTCCAACGCCGACGCCATACCGGACACCGACCGCCAAGCCGTCTGGGACCGCGTGACCACAGGCGTCCACCACACCTTCAACACACCCCACTACCGCCTCCCCACCGGCGAACGCCTCCACGTCACCGTCCTGCCCGCACCACCCGGCACCACCCCCCACCTCACCGTCCAACTCGCCGACCCCACCACCGGACACCGCACCTCCCACCACACCTGGCGCACCAACGCCACCACCACCGACCTCACCCACGAGATCGGCCACCAACTCGGCCTCCGCGACGAACACCGCGACGACACCGCCCGCCACCGCCCCGACATCCACGGCAGCCTCATGGGCATCTACCAACGCCCCATCCCCCACGACATCCACACCGCCACCACCCACGACCGCACCCACTACACCCAAGCCGGCCTCCGCCCCCGCCACCTCGCCCTCCTCACCACCCTCATCGGCCACCCCCACCACGACACCATCGCCCCACCCCGCCGCAGAACCACCACCACCGCCGCCTCCCCCCTCGCACCGGTGACTCCGTCTTCGTACGTCCGGAGGTACGGCACGCAGCGCGACGGGAACGTGGGGCTCGTGCAGGTGGAGCCGCTTCCCGCCCAGGTCGTGGCGGGCCTGCACGAGCAGGTGCTGCGGGCGCTGCGCCTTTCCGCGCCCGTGGCCCAGGACCATCCGGTGCGGGCCCGGTTGCGGCGCCTGCTCAGTGGAGAGCAGCTGGTGCTGAACCTGCCGTATCTGCGCAGCGGCATGGGGCACCGGATCACCGTCGAGGTCGACGGGCGCCGCCGTACCGTCGATGTGCGGCTCGCCCTGCGCGACCCCCTGCCGTCGCGGCGGCAGGGCTCGCAGGACCCGTCGGACCCCGACGTACGGGTGGAGCGCCGTGGTCTGGGGACGCAGGAGTGGGGCGACACCGAGGCGTCGGGCACCTTCCGGACGGTGTCCGTGCCGTGGTCGGCGTCCCTGCCCGTCCCGAAGGTCGGACCCGTGCGGGCCTGGGACTTCAGCCCCTCACTGTCGCTGACGCACAATCAGTTGTCGCTGTCGACGTCGGTCACCCAGGTCGTGCAGACCACGACGGCGCAGCGCAGCAACGAGCTGTCCCACGCCTACCGGTTCGACACCGACTGGGAGGTGCGGGTCGATGTGCCGCGCATGGCGCCGACCGACAACTGGGGTGTGGCGGAAGGGCATGGGCCGGTCACGGTCTGGTTCCCCGAGCATCTGGCCGTCGACGCCGACGTGGACGCCGTACTGCCGTCGCCGGCCCGGCTGGACGACCTTCCGATGTGGGGGGTGGACACCGTCGCGGAACCGCACCGGCTGCTGGAGACGGTCCGGGGCGTCCTCCACGCGGACCTGTCCGCGCTCGGTGAGTCCTCCGCGCAGGCGCTGGAGGCGTTCCTCTCCGAGCCGGTCCTCCGCGGCACCCTGCCCATGCAGCTGTCGGGCGGCATCTTCTCGCCGCTGCTGCTGGACGCGCGCGGCCGGGCGATCGGCATGCTGAAGGTCACCACCGAGGTCACGCCGGGACGGCCCACGCACCAGAGCCAGGACGGCAAAATCAACCTGGAGAGCCACCTCGTCCACACGGTCAAGGTGGACGGCCAGGCCAAGGTCACCAACGGGGTCGGGGTCGACCTCGGAGTCGGTCCGGCGTTCACCGGCAGCCTCGCCGCCGGACATCCCGACGCCTCCGGCGCGGTCTCCGGCGGCGTCCTCGGCAAGGGCGGGGTGCGCTGGCAGACCAGTGACACCCTCGGCAGCGGCGGCAGCGCGGGCATCATGCACGCGCTGCGCACCAACCGCAGCCACCTGCTCACCCCCGCCGACGTCCGGCACACGGTCACGCTGGTCCGGCCGGGCGGCGGCGAGACCACCCACACGTTCGACTCGTGGCCCGACGGCATGCACCTGCGCCTGCCGGCCAGGCAGGATGCCCGGGGAGACACTCCGGCCGACGGAGAACTGCGTTCGCTGCCCGCCGAGTTGGAGAACCTCCAGGGCCTCGGCATCACCGCGGTGCCGCTCAGGCTGCACGGCCCGCAGCAACTGTTCGCGCACGCCGAGGACTGGCTCCGCGCGAGCGGCTACCTGCCGCCCCGGACCGACACGCCCCTGCGCAACCGGGTACTGCCCGACGAGGCCCTGGTCCAGGCCCAGTTGAACAACCTGCGCCGGTTCGAGCAGGCCCGCTCGGACATCGGGCTGCGGGCCGCCGCCGACGCCATGGTCGACGGCGGTCACGGCCTCTGGCTGGAACGCCCCACGGCCACCGGCACACACCGGATCAAGCTGAACCTGACCGCCACCCGCGACGTCGGCACCGGCACCGACGCCACGCCTGGCAGCCGGCACACCCGTACCCGTCCGTCCGTCCAGCACGTCGCCCTCACCTCGTTCGGCATGGGCGGCACCGAGCAGCAGTCCTCCGGTTACGGCTGGTCGGCCGGCTTCGGCGGCTCGGTCAGCGGTCCCGTCGGCCCCTTCACCAAGGGCTCGGGCACCCTCGGCGGGGGCGGCGACTACACCTTCGCCCACCAGACGGCACACACGGCCACCGCCGGCTCGGGCCTCGGCCACGACCAGCTCTTCATCGGCACCAACCAGGGCAGCGAGGAGTTCGAGGTACCGGCCCGCTTCGCCCTCGACCTGTACGACGGTCCCGGCGCCGAGCCCGCCGTGCGCTTCGCCGAACACACCGTCGCCCACCCCTACGTGCCGCCCGGCGAGCAGCCGCCCGCGCCGGGACCGCTGCCGAGAACCCTCTCCGGCACCATCACCCTGGCCGTCCCCCGCCACCGCACCCTGGCGGCCGCCGAGACCCCCGCGGCGCCCGCGCCGGCTGCCACGGTCCGCCGTCCCGACGACACCGACCTGCAACGGCTGGCGATGACCGGCCCCGACGGCAGTCCGGTGGCCGGGGTCGTCAAACTCCCGGACGACTCGATCGTGGACGTCTTCCGGGGCGCGGGAGTGCTCCAGGAGGCGGTACGGCGGCTCGCGGAGGGCAGCCACCCGGGGCGCCCGGAGCCCGGACTGCTGGCCGCCGTCAGCGGGGCGGTGGGCGCGGCGAGCCCCGCGGTGCTCAGGGACGCGGCCCGGCTGCTGTCGACCGGCCTGGCCGGGCAGAGCAACACCGATCCGACCACGCTGGCCGCCGAAGTGCTCCAGGCAGCCCTGTCGCCCGCCAACCTGTCGGCGCGCGGACACCAGATCCTCAAGGGCGCCTACGTCGTCGAGGGCATCACCCTGCCGGGTCTCGGCGCCGACCAGGAGTACTCCCTGGAGATCCGCGGCGTCCTGCGCGACGCACGTCATCTGGGCACCGCCAAGCAGTACTTGGAGACCGGCGTGGTCTCCGTCGACTCCAGCGCCCAGCAGAAGTCCGCCGGCGCGAGCCATCAACTGGGCGTCGCCGTCACGGGCACGCGAACCCCGGCGGCCGCGACCACACCGGCGCCGACCACCACGAGCCCCGCCCCGAACACGGGTCCCGCACCGACGGCGGCACCGGCGCCGGTGCCGTCAGCGGGCACCGGCGGGTCCGCTGCCCCGGCGCAGCGGCCACCGGCCTTCGGGCCGTCCGCGAAGTACACCCGCACGACCAGGACGGACGACGCGGCCACCCTCTCCGCCGGCACCTCCGTCAACCGCACCGCCACCGAGAGCGACGAGGAACACCGCGTCGTCGCCGACGCGACCCTCCTGGTCACGCTCCGGCGCGGGACACGCAACGCCGTCGGCAACACCCTGGGCTACGGCAGCGACAGCCCGGTCACGGTGGCCGTGGACATCCCGCAAGCGGTGCAGTTCCTCATGACGAACGGGCAACTCGCCCGCGAACAGCGGTGGTTCGCCGGAATCGACGGACTCGACGCTGCCCCGGCGGCCCCCGGGACACTGCCCCTGCCGCAGCGCTTCACCCGCACCGGGGAACCCGGCCTGGCGAGCGTCCTGTCCGTCACCCAGCTCGGCGAACCGGCCGGACAGCGGACCGACGCCCACACCGTACGGCCGTCCGACGCCCCCGGCGTAGCGGCGTTCGGCACCCCCGCCGTGACGCAGCCCGGCGGCCCGGTCGTGACGCCGTCCGGCGGCCCCGCCGTAACATCGTCCGACGAACCCGCGCCGCAGCCGAGCAGCGCCTCCGGCGGCACCCGCACCGGCCAGGGGGACGCCGCGTCCCCCGGTCGTCTCGTGGAGCGGCGGGACCGGCTCCGTGCCGAACTGACCGCTCTCGTCGAGGCGGAGGCGCCGGGTGTCACCCGGCCAGGGCACTCCGCCCATCTGCCCGGCGTGGCCTCGCGGATCGCCGACCTCACCTCCACCGCCGGTCTGCGCGCCCTGCCCGGTCGCGGCCCACGAGGGGTGCAGCGCTTCCACTTCAGGCATCTCGCGCTCGGCGGCGCCCGCCTGGTCGAGGTCACCCTCACGGCCCGGCCCCGGGGCGACGCCAACGCCCTGCGCACCGCGCGCGGCCGCAACGCCGGCCCCGGCACGGGCCTCGAGCAGTACCACGCGCACACCGCGTCCGGCGAGACCACCGGTACCACCCGCACCACGCAGCACGGGCTCACCCTCAACCCCACCACGCGCTACCCGCGCCCCGAACACGACACCCGCACCGACCGCAGCGGGCCCGTCCTGAGCGCGAGCAGCACCCGCGGTCACGGTACGAAGGCCGTCACCACGGCGGAGGACCGGTTCTGGCTGCGCACCGACAACGCCGCCGACTTCGACCTCGACTACGTGTACGAGGTCGCCGTCCGGTCGGAACTCGTGGCGGACTGGCCGCCCAACATCGTCGGTGGCCTCCTCCGGGGCGGCGTCCTCGCCTACGGCGACCAGGACCCGGAGCGGGCCGGTGAGACCGCGAGCTGGATCAGCCGGGTGCTCGGCAACGGCCCGTACCGCACGGCGTCGGTGCCCGCCACGGTCACCCTGCGCTTCACCGGCAGCGAGGCCGCCACCGCCGACGACGCGGACGGACCGCGCCCGCCGACCGTCGGTCCGGCGGCGCCGGCCCTGCCGGGCGGCCACTTCGTGCCGACGGGGCCCGCGCCGGTCTTCGAGTTCAACGCCGCGGACGAACTCGCCACCGCGCTCGGTGAGGTGGCACCGGGTCAGCGGCGGACGTGGCGGTCCCTGAAGGCGTCCACGTCGGCGGAGAGCACGACCGTCCGCATCGGTGAACTCATCCAGGCAGGCGACATCGCCCTCGACCAGCCGCGCACCGCGGCCGGCCTGACCGGCACGATGCCCGGCGCCTACCCCTTCGAGTCCGAGCCCACGGACCCGCCCACCCTGTCCGTGAGCCTGCACCACCCGCGCCGAGTCACCCAGGCCGCCGACGTCACCCTGGACCGGCTGTCGCTCAGCGGTGTCGGCGGCGGGTCCTCGCAGAGCGCCGGCACCACCGGCGGCCTCAGCTTCCAGGGCGCCTACAGCCACGACGACGACAACCGGACACTCGGCGGCGCGACCGTGCCCGTCCTCGCGCACCAGCCTCGGACGACGGGCACCACCGAGGGCGCCGGCGGTGGCCGCCGTGAATGGCTCAAGACGGGCACGACGACCGCTCCCACGGGCGACTCCCACGGCACCCGCACCTACGAGGCACTGGTCGACACCCACATCACGGTGCGCGGCCCGCGGGGCGTACGCCATGTCACGGGCACCGCGACCGTGCGCATCGGGGAGCGGGACGCGCTGGGGCACGGCATCACTCCCCCGCGTACGCACCCCCAGGTGTACGACCTGCCCTCGATGGTGCGGGCCGCCGCGGACGCCGAGGCCCGGGCCGCCGCCCCGCCCACCGGACCCGACACCACGTCCGGCACCCGGCCCGAGGCCGTCGCGGAGGCGGACCTGCGGGACTGGCGGCGGCATCCGCTGCGCGGCCTGCCCGGCCTCCTGGCCTCGCAGATCGCGGACGCCGACGAAGGGGCGCAGCTCTGGCTCGCCCTGGACACCGACACCCCCACTACGGCCGAGAGTGACACGCCGACCGAGCAACACCACCTGGGCCGGGCCCTGTTCGCCGCCTCACGCGCCGCCGCGGAGACCGGCAAGCCCGTGGAGCTCGTCGTCCGCGGCGACGACAACCGGCTCCGTGTGTGGGGCTTCGACGCCACCGGGGCCCCCCGGGAACCGTCGGCCGAAGCCGGGGAGGCCTGGCGGCGCTTCGGCGAGGCGGCGTCCTCCCTGGTCCGCGCCGCGGAGGCCGAACACGGCGCCCGGCGGCAGGAGTTCGCGTCCGCCGGCGAGGCCGAGGCGCAGTCCGCGCGGGTGACCGACGCCGACGACGCGGTACGACGGGAGGCCGGGCTCGTGGAAGAGGCCCGCGCCGCGTCCCGCACCGCGCGGGAGCGCGCCCGCACCGCCGAGGCCGCCCTGGAACGAGCCGAGCGGGCCCGGCAGGAGTCGTCGGAGGAGGTCACGCGCCTGACGACGCTCGCCACCCGCCTGACGACCCGGATCGACACGCTCGCCGGCGACGTACGCGCCGCCGAAGTCGCGGTCCGGGAGACGGAGTCGGCGGTGGCCGCCATCGAGCGCAACCACCCGCCCGAGCAGGACACCGAGCGCCCCGACCGGACCAGGGCCCGCGAGGCCGGCGAGGCTCTGGAGAAGCTGCGCGCCGTGCGGGACGGACACCGTGCCGAACTCGGCGCCGTCCGCTTGGCGTTGAGCGTGGAGCAGGAGAGCCTCGGAGTCGCCGAGGGCTCGCTGCCCGGCCTGCGCGGCGAGGTGGAACGGGCCCGCCGGGCAGCGGGGCAGCGCGCGCGAGACCTCACCGACGCCGTGGGACGGCACGAGTCCGCGGAGGGCGCGGCGCGGGAGGCCCGTGTACGGCGGCGGGAACTGGACGACCTGGTCAGCGACGCCCGCGCCCGGCAGGCCACGGCGACCGCCGCCCAGACGCGGGCCGAGGCACGCCTCCGCGCACTGGCGACGACCGTGCCGAACCAGCCTGTCGACGTGCCGACGGGATCGCTGGCCTCCACCCCGGCCCGCTGGCCCCGGCCGACCCCGCACGCGAACGAGCCCCGCGTCCAGCGGTCCCCGCAGGACTCACTGGTGGCGGCGCTGCGGGACGCGGTGCTCGCGAGCCGGAGCGACACTCCCCGAGGCGACGACTCCGCGGACCCCGCCCCGGCACCGGCCGCAACCGGCAGGGACGCCCTGCACGACTGGCTGGCAGACCGGCTCTCGGCCACACCGGGGACGGGCGCGGTCACCGGCACGGACACCGGCACGCCCGGGGCCGGGCCGTCGCGGGCGCCGCTAGCCGAGTTCGTGCCCGACGACGAGACCGTGACGCCGGCCGAGATCCGCGCCCTGGGGATCGACCTCCCGCAGAGCCAGCTGGCCGAGGCCGCGCTCCTGGGCGACCGGCTGAGGGTGGACGCCGTACCGCTGAACCGCGCGCAGCGGGTGCAACTCCTGCTCCGGCGCACCCCCTTGGCCGACTACCCGGCGACCGTGGCCATGCTGACCGCGCACGCCGTCGGCCGGGATATCGTGATCACCGGTCCGGGCACCACCGAACACCGGTACGGCCCCGGCTCAGGCGTTCCGCTGCGGATCGCGTACGACGGCGTGGTCTATTCCGCGCTCGCTCCCCGTCCGCAGGAGGCCTGAGACATGGCCGGTGACACCCGACAGCAACGCCACGGCCCGGTGGGCCTCGCCCCCCACAGCAACTCCGCCAGGAGGACGTCTTGACCACCGCACAGAACGCCGCCGAGAACGCCGCCGGGTCCGAGGGCGCGAGCGCGTCGGCCGCCCAGGCCGAACCGGCCGCCCGGGCGGGTTCCCCCGCCCCGGCATCCCCTGCGAAGCCGCTGCTGTGGCCGTCCGCCGCTCCGGAGCCGGGACCCCCGGCAGAGGCGGAGGCGGAGAGCGAGACCTCCTCCGGCCCGGTGACCGCCCCCGCCGCGCCGGGACGGCAGGCCACCAGGGGCGTCCCGGCAGCAGACGGCGAGGCGGAGACCGGCCCCACCGTGGCAAGTGGCGAGGCGGAGACCCGCTCCACCGCGGCGAGCGGTGACGCGGGGACCGGCGCCACGGCGGTGGCCGAAGGTGGCGGCGAGGGTGCGGCCACCGGCGTGGGCGAAGCGGTCGGCGCGCCGGGGCCGGCGGTGGCGGCGGGCTCGGCGGACGGCGGTTCGGAGGCGGGCGCGGCCAAGGAGGGCCGGCCGGGCCGCCCGCCCAGAGCCATGCTGGCCGCCGCGGCGATCGCCGGCGCACTCCTGGTGTCGGTGCCCTTCCTGATCAGTACGCGGGAGGACGACGACACCGCCGTACGGGCCGCCGACGCGGGCAGCACCTCGGGCACCGTGCTGGGCGACTCGGTGGGCGGCGACTCCCCGGGGAGCTTCGGCTCGGCGGCCCCGGTGCCGGGGGCCCCGCGCTCGTCGTCGCCGTCGAAGACCGCGCACGGCGGGAAGTCGACGACGGCCTCGGGTTCCCAGCACGGGTCGGCGGCCGGCTCCGGCAAGGGAGACGCGGATTCCGGCTCGTCCTCGGCCAAGGGCGGCTCCGGGTCGAAGAGCGGCAGCGGCACGTCCACGTCGAAGAGCGGGAGCAGCGGCAGCAGCACCGGCAGTGGCAGCAGTGGCACCAAGAGCGGGACCGGCACGAGCACCGGTACCGGCAAGACGACGACCGTGGCGCCCGGAGTGCTGGTCTACAGTCACGCGGGCGGCCGTTGCATCGACATCGTCGGCGACAAGGGCAAGGACGGCTCTCCGCTGGAGATATGGAACTGCGGGGGCGCCAACTGGCAGAAGTGGCAGTTCAAGTCGGACGGCACCGTCCGGTCCATGGGCCTGTGCATGGACGTGGCCTGGGGCTCCAGGTCCGACGGCGCCGTGATCCAGCTGGCCAAGTGCAGCGGCAACCCGGCACAGCAGTTCCGGCTCAACGCCGCCCACGACCTGGTCAACACGCAGGCCGACAAGTGCGTCGACGTCAAGGACCAGGAGACCGGCAACGGCACCCGCCTCCAACTCTGGTCCTGCAACGGCAGGGACAACCAGAAGTGGAGCACCCGCTGACCCTCGGACGAGCCGTCTCCGGCGACCGGTAGCGGCCCCTGGGCCGACCGTTCCGGCGATCGGCCGGAACGACCCCGCACGACCCCGCCCGCTCCCACCGTCCGGCCGTGCCGCGGTCCGTCGGTCCGTCGGTCCGTCGGCTCAACCGTCCGCCGGTCCCGGGCGGGCAGGAGTCGTCACGCCTTCGGATCGAGTTCGGCGAGGCGCGCCTCGACCTGGTCCGCGAGATCCCCCAGCAGGTCGAGCTGGGCGGGCGTGGCGTGGTCGATCAGGACGTCCCGTACGTCGGCGAGGTGGAGCGGGGCGGCGGTCTCGACGAGGGCCCGCCCCCGCTCGGTGACGACCACGACGGCGCCCCTCTGGTCATCCAGGCAGCGTTCACGGGTGACCAGACCACGGTTCTGCATCCGGGTCAGGTGCTGCGACAGACGGCTCTTCTCCCAGCGCAGCGCGTCCCCGAGGACGAAGGACCGCAGGCGCCCGTCCGGCGCCTCCGACAGGTGCGCGAGCACCTGGTAGTCGGCGCTCGACAGCCCGCACCGGGTGCGGAGCTGGCGCTCGATGTACTCGGACAGTCCGGCCTGCAACTTCATCAGGCCGCGCCAGGCCCGCTCCTCGCGCTCGTCGAGCCACCGCGGTTCTCCCATGGGCGCATCCTACGCCTTGGTTGACATGTGAACCAATTCCTGCCTACGGTTTGGTTAACACGTCAACCAAATGGCTGACGGCGGCGGCGCCCCGCCCGACGGGGACACGGCGACCGCGGCGGCCCGGCGAGGCCGCGGCAGCCGTACGTGCTCCCCCCGCATCACGTCGACCGCTCCCCCCTCTCGACCGGAACAGGAACACACACATGTCCGCAGACACCCGCTACGCCATCGTGGGCACCGGAAACATCGGCTCGGCCCTGGCGGAGCTCTTCGCCCGAGCCGGGGTCGAGGTACGCATCGCCAACACGCGCGGACCGCAGTCGATCGGCGGCCTGACCGCCTCTCTCGGCTCCGCGGTCCGCGCGGTGCCCCTGGCCGAGGCACTCGCGTGCGACGTGATCCTCATGGCCATCCCCTTCACCGCGGTGGAGAAGTTCGGCACGTCACTGCCCGACTGGAGCGGGAAGACCGTCGTCGACACCACCAACGCGCACTACACGCCCGGAGCGCCCGACATCCTCAAGGGGCGGCTCTCCTCGCACTACGTCGGCGAGGTCCTGCCCGGCGCGCAGGTCGTCAAGGCGTTCAACCAGCTGCCCGCGCGGGCGCTCGCGGCCCCGGTGCCCGCCGGCCAGGGCCGCCGGGTCGTCTTCGTCGCCGGCGACTCGGCCGAGGCCACCGCGCGGATCGCCCGGCTCGCGGACACCCTCGGACTGTCGGCGGTCGAGCTGGGCCGGATCGACGAGGGCGGCCGGCTCATCGAGGCCCCCCACGCCCTGGTGCTCAGGAACTTCACCGAGCAGCCGCTCGCCTGACCGGGCAGGGCATCCCCGACCGACCCTCTCCCGAAAGGTTCTCCCCCTCGTGTTCATCGCCGCCGCCGTGCTGAGCGTGCTGCTCGCCGCCGTAGGACTGGCCGCCGGGCTGCCGAAGGCACTGCTCAAGGGCTCCGTGCCGGACCGGTTGCGGGGGCCGGGCGGGCTCAGCGCCGGCCTGGTCAGATTCATCGGACTGGCCGAACTGGTCGCCGCCGCGGGCCTGTTGACGGGTCTGTTCGTACAGCCCGTCGGAGTGGCCGCCGCCGCGGGGTTCGGGCTCCTACTCGTCGGAGCCGTCGCCTTCCACGCCAGGGCCGGCGACTACGCCGATCCCCGCACCCGGGGCGGCGCGATGGCCCCCGGCGTCCTCGCCGTCGTCGCCGCCGCCACCGCCGCCACTCTCGTTCTCTCCTAGCAGCACGAGGAACGACGGCAGGGTCACCCGCCCTTGTCTCGGCTGCTGTTCGTGCCGGACCGGCGGGTGGCCGGTTGTTCTGCCGCCCGGCCGGGGGCAACGATCGGGCCGGTTCGGCAGTCGTAGGGAGGGACATACCTCGGTCTCCTGCGCTCGCCACCGACCGCCCTCGTGGTCGGTGCGGTGGGCAGCAAGGCGGCCCTGCCATCTCCGGGAGGATCCATGAGCCGCTTCGCAGCACCCCTTGGCGACAGAGAAGGCGGCGGGCGCGACACCGCCCCGCCCGTCACCGCCGCACGTGTCATACGGCGCAATCCCGTCGCTCGCGCGACAAGCCGCGGTGTCGTGGTGGGGGCCGTCGCCGTTCTGCTGGCGGGGGTCGGCGCCTCGGCCGACGCGGCGCCCGGCGACCCGGTGGTCAGCGGTGCCACCGTCAACTCCGGACACGACGTCATCGTAGGCATCACGCACGACGTGCAGTTCCCGGTCACCGTCACCGGATCGGACGACTCCGGTCTGTCGTTCGCCGATGTGGACCTGAAGGGCCCGCACGGCGGGTTCTACACCACCGACGCGTACTGCGAGAGCGCGACGGAATGTACGACCGCGTTCACCGTCAACGCCCACACGGCTCCGGGCAGTGACGACCCGGTGGACCTGGCCAACGCCAACGCGGGGACCTGGTCGGTGGACGCCCTGGTCGACGCCCACGACGGCGGTTCCGTTTTCGCCCCCGGCGTGGGGTCGTTCGGCCTCAAGCGGGCCGCGCGGCTCACCGTCGACGCCTCACCGGAACCGGTGGCCAAGGGCGCCCGTATCACCATCACCGGCAAACTCGTGCGGGCCAACTGGGACACCTACCGGTACGCCGGATACGCGGGCCAGGCCGTGAAACTGCAGTTCCGCCCGAAGGGCAGCAACACCTACACCACCGTGGCCACGGTGAACACCAGCGGCACCGGCACCCTTCGCACCACGGCCAAGGCGGTCAAGGACGGCTACTGGCGGTGGAACTTCACCGGCACCCACACCACCGGCCCGGCCAAGGCAGGCGGCGACTACGTCGACGTACGTCCCTGAACCGGCAAGCACCACCAGGAGCGACGGGGGTGGCCCGGCCCTGGAGAGATCCGGCCACTCCGTCTTCCGGGAGGGCGCCGCCAGGTCCCCGTGCCCCGGCGGCGTGCCCTCCGTGGAGGCCGGGCGTCATGCTCGCGCCGGGGTTTCGAGACGAGTCGCCCGGCACCGTGACGCCGGGCCCGCAGGGGGCGGGCCCGTTCCCCGAACATATCTGCGTACAGGTCGGTGGTGCGCTCGATGATCTTCTTCTTGTCCTCGGCGGTGACGGTGCCCGCGGGAACCCTGACAACGCGGACGCCCTCGGCCTCCTCGGCGTCAACGGGACCCAACAGATCATCGAACCGACCCGTTGACGTCCTCCCCCGCCCCGGCACCGGCGTTTACGCAGGCGCGTTTCCGCAGGTCAATCTCGCGCATCCCTCATCATGGGAATGCGGGCGCCCATTCCGGGAACTGGGAATGGTCTGTATCGGGCGAGGAGGATCATGGATGTCACCGGCGCGGGCACCAGCGCGTCCTCCGCGGACGGGCAGCAGGTGCGGGCCCACGCCCGGATCGCCACAACGCTGGAGGGACTGCGGGCCGCCGCCGTCTTCATCGACAGCGACGGCTTCGTCGTCGCGGCCAACCGCGCTGCCCAGGACCTGCTGGCCCGAAGCCCTCAGGATTTCGTCGGACAGGACTTCCACGACCTGCTGCACCGGGACATCCACGGGCACCTCATCCCCCGCACCCGCTGCCGCATGCGGAAGGCGCTTCTCGGCGGAAGCACCGACCACGGCGACGCGGAGTGGTTCCTCTGCGGTGACGGCACCCTGGTCCCGCTGTCGTGGCTGGTCACACCCCTGTCACCCACCTCGGGCACGGCGGGCGCGGTGGTGGTGCTGTACGGGTGGGACCAGACGGCCTCACACGGTGCCCTCGGCGCGGTCCCCGCGCCGCTGACGGAGATGGACCGCCTGGCCCTGCTGGCGGAGACGACGACCCAGCTGACGTCCACCCTGGACGTGGACGAGTCGCTGCGCCGGCTGGCCGCCCTGACGGTGCCCCGGCTGGCCGACTGGGCCGTCTTCGACCTGCTGACCGAGCGGGACGAGGTGCGGCGCGCACTGGTCGTAGGGCACAAGGACGGCGATCTCGTCGAGCGGGAAGACCTGCAGGGACCCATGCCACCGGTGCCGGGGGAGTCCCCGATGCCTCTGTCCCGGGCACTGCGTGGCGCCGCCTCCTCCCTGGCCGGACCGGCCACCTACCAGGGACCGCCCGACTCGGGCATAGCCGTCGAGCAGCAACGCCTGTTCGCCGCCACCGGCATGCACTCCGCCGCCATCGCTCCCGTCCGCGGCCTGCGCAATGTCCTGGGGGCCCTGACCCTGGGCCGCTCACGGCGTCCTGACCCCTTCACCGCCGACGACTTGCCGCTGCTCGAGGACCTCACCCGCCGCGCGGGCCTCGCCCTGGACAACGCACGCCTGTACCAGCGTCAGCGCAAAGTCGCCGAAACCATGCAGCGCCACCTGCTGCCCCACCTCCCCGCCGTCCCCGAGGTGGAGATGACAGCGCGGTACGTGCCCGCGCCGCACGCCTCCTCCGTCGGAGGTGACTGGTACGACGCCTTCCCCCTCGCCGGCAGCACCCATGCCCTGGTCATCGGGGACGTCGTCGGGCACGACCTCGACGCCGCGGCCGGCATGGCGCAGGTCCGCAACATGCTGCGCGCCTTCGCGTGGTCACAGCCGGGAAGCACTCCCAGTGCCGTCGTCACCCAACTCGACGAAGCGATACGGCACATCGTCGAAGCCCCCATGGCGACCATGATCCTGGCCACCCTCGCACTCGCCGACGGTGAGCTGTGGCAACTGCACTGGACGAACGCGGGTCACCCGCCCCCGCTGCTCATCAGCCACGACGGCCGGGCCCGCTACCTCGACGACGCCCACGGCCTCCTGCTCGGCACGGGGATCACCCGACCCCGCCCCGACGTCGTCACCGTCCTGCCGCCCCAGTCCACCCTCCTGCTCTACACCGACGGCCTGGTGGAATCCCCGCTCCACCCCATCGACCACGGCCTGGACCGCCTGCGCAGGCACGCCGCCTCCCTCGCCCACCGCCCCCTGAACTCCTTCTGCGACTCCCTGCTGGAACGCATGCGCAGCAGCGACAACGACGACGACATCGCCATGCTCGCCCTGCGCACACCCGCCGCCGCTTCCGGCGCGGGTTCGACCGCCTGACACGGTGGACGGATGGGCTCGGAAGCTGCCGTCTGCCGTCCGGCTGTCCTCCGGCGCGGGCGCGGAGTTCGTCGGGGCCGCGTCCACCTGGCGGGTCTCGGGCGGCAGGGCGGCGTCCGCGTCGAGCAGGTGGCCGATCCAGGCCGCCGGCAGATCCACTACGCCCCTGCCCATGCGGGACGCGTCGGAGGGCCGGAGGGTGTCGGCCTGCCGGTCCAGTCCGGTGAGGAAGTCCGTCAGCAGGGCGCCGATCCCCTCGTGCCCCGACAGGCGCCGATTCAGCAACTCCCGTATCCGGTGCGGCGGCAGGGGCAGCAGCGCCTTGGGGACGTCCACGCCGAACCCTCTGACGACCCGGCGTTCCCGGTCGTCCGCCGGCCGGAAGTCGTAGGGGTGCGAGCTGTCGTCCAGGTGCAGGTCATGAGAGGTGAACGTGGTGGTCCGGATTCAGACATGCAGGGTGGGCCGGTAGAGGAGCTCTTGGACGCGGCCGTCGAGCGTTCGGCTCCGGACCAGTTCGAGGTCGAAGTCGGCCGCGCCCCGGAAGACCGGAGCATCTCCGGTCCGACCGGTGATCACCGGGAAGAGCGTCACCTGGACGAGGTCGACGAGACCGGCGGCCATCAGCGCCCGGTTCAACGACAGGCTGCCGTGTGAGCGCAACGGCACCGCGGACTCCTGCTTGAGCCGGGCGACGGCGTCGACGGCATCGCCGCGCACGACGGTCGCGTCCGGCCAGTCCAGCGGTTCCCGCAGCGTGCTCGACACCACCGTCGTCGGCATGCTCCTCATCCGGGTGACCCAGGGGTCACGCACCCCGGACTCCTCGGTGTTGTCGGCCAGCATCTGCGCGAATTCCCGATACGTCGTGGCACCGAAGACCATCCGCTGCTCCTCGCCGTACAGGGCGAGGCGGTGCTCCAGCAACTCGGGGCCCTGCTTGCCCCAGTAACCACCCCAGCTGTCGCTGTCAGCGCTGCCGAAGCCGTCGAGGCTGGAAAAGACGTCGAAGGTGTAGGTGACGGTCACGATGCTCTCCTCGGACGCGAGTGATCTGTTGTAACGAGTCAGACGGGGAACCACCGCGGAACTCATCGCTCTTGGACTTCTGGAGTCAGGGGCACGGTACGGGACTCGCCCGGCCCGCCGACGGCCGTGATCAGGGCGCCGTACCTGGCACGGCCGCCTCGTCCACTCCTACGCACCACGTAGCATCGCGGCACCTTCGCAATCAGCTGAGGTCCGACGCAATGCACCTCACGAAGGTCCGCCCCTTCGAAGACATGGGCGATTTAGCAAGTGATACCTTGAGTCGTGACGTCTCAGCGACCAGCCCGTCCGCTACCGGCCCCGGAGATCCGGCAGGGTGTCACGCGGCTCGCCCGCAGGCTGAGCGCCGAGCGGCCCGCGGACGGGCTGAGCCCGAACAAGAACAGCGTCCTCGCCCACCTGCTGCGCAACGGCCCCATGTCGGCCGGCGCCCTCGCCGCCGCCGACCACCAGCAGCCGCAGTCCCTGACCCGCGTCTACGCCGAACTCGAGCACGAGGGACTCATCAGCCGGACCCGGGACGACCACGACGGACGCCAGCGCATGCTGGAGCTGACACCGCGCGGCCGGGAGGCCCTCGCCCACGACATGGCGCGGCGCGACACCTGGCTGGACCTCGCCCTGGCCGAACTCACCGAGACCGAACGCCAGGTGCTGCTGCTGGCCGCCGGGCTGATGAACCGTCTCGCCGACTCCCCCGTCCGCACCGCCGACCGCACGTCCCGAACCCGTTGATGGAGGCTGCCGTGCCCTGGTCCGACCACGCCATCTGGTGGCACGTCTACCCGCTGGGCTTCCTCGGCGCGGAACCCGCCGCACTGCCGCCGGACTCCGCCCCGCGCCACCGCCTCCCCGTCCTGGCCGACTGGCTGGACCACCTGGTCGGGCTCGGCTGCAACGGGCTCGCGCTGGGGCCCGTCTTCGCGTCCGAGACGCACGGCTACGACACCGTCGACCACTTCCGTGTCGATCCGCGTCTGGGCACCGAGGACGACCTCGTCCGGCTCGTGGAGGAGGCCCGTTCCCGCGGCGTGCACGTGCTGCTGGACGGCGTCTTCAACCATGTCGGCCGCTCCTTCGCTCCGTTCGCCGACGTGGTGCGGCACGGCTCCGCCTCCTCCTACGCCGACTGGTTCGTCCCCGAGGGGGACGACTTCCGCACCTTCGAGGGCCACGGGCATCTCGTCGCGCTCGACCACGCCTCGCCGGCCGTCGTGGACCACGTCACCGACGTCATGGACCACTGGCTGGCGCGCGGTGTCTCCGGCTGGCGACTGGACGCCGCCTACGCCGTCCCTCAAGCGTTCTGGCGCACGGTCTCGGACCGGGTCAGGGCCCGCCATCCCGAGGCATGGCTGTGCGGCGAGGTGATCCACGGCGACTACACCTCGTACGTCACCGAGGGCGGGCTGGACTCCGTCACCCAGTACGAACTGTGGAAGGCGATCTGGAGCTCGCTCAACGACGTCAACCCCCACGAACTGGCCTGGTCCCTGACGCGTCACAGCGCGCTGCTCGACGTCTTCGCCCCGCAGACGTTCGTCGGCAACCACGACGTGACCCGCATCGCCAGCCGACTGCGCGAACCCCGCCACCTCGCGCACGCGCTGACCGTGCTCTTCACCGTCGGCGGCGTCCCGTCCGTCTACGCCGGCGACGAACGCGGGCGCCAGGGTGTCAAGGAGGAGCGGGTGGGCGGCGACGACGCCATCCGCCCCGCCTTCCCCGACTCCCCCTCGGGCCTCGGCCCCGAGGGGCTCGACGTCCAGCGCCTGCACCAGACCCTTATCGGCGTCCGCCGGCGCCACCCCTGGCTGGTGCGCGCCCGCCCCCGCCCGCACACCGTCGACGACACCGTCCTCGCCTACACGCTCCACGACCCGGACAGCGGCGCCGCCGTCGCCGTCGCGCTGAACTACGGCGGCGAGGCGGCCACGGCCACCGTGCCGGCCGCCGCGTGGGAGCCGGCGGCGGGCGACGCGACACCCGCCGCCGGCGACGGGTCCGTGTCCCTGCCGCCCTACGGCTGGTGCGTCGCCACCGCGCCCACTCTCCCGTCCTGACCGCCGCGCCGTCTCAAGTAAGTCGAACGGGAAGGGAGTTGGCAGGCGTCGGTCAGTGGACCGGTGTGGCGATCCGTACGCCGTGGCGGTCCCCGTCGGACAGGAAGGACGCCAGCCGGTGTCCCTCCTCGGCCACGGCGGCGTGGTCGGCCCGGGCCAGGCCGCGCAGCGGTGTGACGGTCACCGTGCCTGCCGCGGCGTTCCAGGTCGCGGCGACCCGGCCGTCGACCAGGACCACCCGGGCACCGGCCACCGACAGGCCGCGGTCGACGTCGTCGATGATCCGGCCGCGGTCGTGGTAGCCGAGGATCGCGTTGTCGAACGCGGGGAGGAACCGCACCGGGGCGGGGGTGCCGGGGTCGGGGCGCGGCGCGTCGGGCAGATCGAGGAGTTCCCGGCCGCGCTCGTCGCGGAAGGCGACCAGTTCCCCGCGTGTCGCGGCGACGGCGGCCGGCAGCCCGGCGAGTCCGCACCAGGCCCGCAGGTCGGCCGAGGCCGCCGGACCATGGGCGGCCAGGTAGCGCCGTACGAGCGCCCGGCCGACCGGATCGGTGCCCGCGGGGGCCGGCGGGTCGAGCGCTCGCCCCAGCCACGAGTCGAGGCGCATGTTGCGCACCCCCGCCCGGATGCGCCACAGTCCGCGCGGTGGCAGCTGCGCCATCGGGACGAGGGCGGCGACCACCATCTCCCCCAGGGCGCGCGGTCCCGGGGCCCGCCAGCGATCGGCGAGCGCACCCACGAGTTCCGCCATGGTGCGGGGCCGCCCGTCGGCCATCACCGCCCGGCCGGCCGCGGCGAGTTCGGCGAGGTCGACCCCGGCGAGTTCGCGCCGGTAGGTCCCGAGGACCCGTTGACGCAGCATGACCTCGTGGCGGGCCCGCCAGGCCAGCGCGTCCGCCGCGGTCACCAGGTGGACTGTGCGACGCATGAGGTGGGTGCGCACCACGCGCCGCCCGGTCAGCAGGTCGCCGAGCGCCGCCGGGTCGAACCCGCGCAGCCTCGACCAGAGTCCGACGTACGGCTCCTGCGGTTCCTGGGCCTGGAGCCCACCGAGGTGCGCGACGGCGTCCAGGACCGGCACGTCGGCGCGGTCGAGCAGCAACTGCCGTGCCAGCGTGGCGCGGTTGAGCGCCCGTGTGTCCAGAACGGTCATCGGGCCACGCCACCCCACCCCCGCCGCCTGATCGCCCGCGCGGTGGGAACCGTCCGACGGCGGGTGGCATGGGGGTCGGCCTGCCCGCCGCGGCCCCGACCGCGCGCACTCCCGTGGCGGAGGCATGGCGCACCGCGGGGGCGTGAAGGGCGGAGGCAGGGCCGCCCCGGCTCATGTGTCTTCACGGTCATGACGTTTCCTTCGCTGCGCCGCGAGGCCCGGTGGGTGGAGGGGCGCAATGGGTGGAGGGGCCCGGTGGGTGGAGGGGCCCGGTGGGCGGAGGGGCCCGGTGGGCGGAGGGGCCCGGTGGGCGGAGGGGCCCGGTGGGCGGAGGGGCCGGGGGATCGCCGGGCGGGAGATGAGAGACGGGGGCGGCGACGACCTGGCCGG
>NZ_JBEXCW010000049.1:50646-63828 GCF_040605435.1 Streptomyces sp. NPDC005574 | reverse complement strand
GTGGCCCGGTCCTCCAGGTCGGTCAGGTCGGAGAGCCGTTCGACGCCGATGACCAGGACGTACTCCGCGGAACCCTCGACGACCATGCCCTTGGCCCCGGACACCCCGGACCGCGAAATCCCGGACAGCGAACCCGCGCGCGACTATATTCGTTAGGGCAACTAGTTAGCCCCCCTAACTAGACATACGGAAGGCACAGGTGCATGAGCGAGTCGCAGCTCTGGGACGCCGTCGACGACTACTTCACCGCCCGCCTCGCACCCGACGACGAGGCCCTGGAGGCCGTCGTCCGTGACAGCGAGGCCGCCGGGCTCCCCCAGATCGCCGTGACGGCGCCGCAGGGGAAGTTCCTCCAGCTGCTCGCCCAGATCCAGGGCGCCCGCACCGTCCTGGAGATCGGCACACTCGGCGGCTACAGCACCATCTGGCTGGCCCGGGCGCTGCCCGCCGACGGCCGGCTGATCTCACTGGAGTACAGCGCCCGGAACGCCGAGGTCGCCACCCGCAACATCGCCCGCGCCGGGCTCGACCAGGTCGTCGAGGTGCGGGTGGGTCCGGCCCTGGAGTCCCTGCCGAGGCTGGCCGACGAGAACCCGGCCCCCTTCGACCTGGTCTTCATCGACGCCGACAAGGCCAACAACCCGCACTACGTGGAGTGGGCCCTGCGGCTCACCCGGGCCGGCAGTCTGATCGTCGTCGACAACGTCGTACGGGGCGGCCGGGTGGCCGAGGCCGGCGACAGCTCGCCGGACGTCGTGGGCACCCGCGCCGCCATCGAACTCATCGGCAGCCACCCGAGGCTGAGCGGCACCGCGCTCCAGACGGTGGGCGGCAAGGGCTACGACGGTTTCGCGCTGGCCCGGGTGCTGGCCTGAGCGCTCCGCAGCCGCCACGGCCCCGGGGCCGGACCCCGTCACCGGGCCCCGGCCCCGGTCAGGGCGGCCCGGGCGTCACACCTCGTGGTAGAAGCCGACGTTGACGCTGCGCGGGGCGGTGCGGTCGCGGACGATCACCTCGCCGCTGCCACCGCCGGGCAGCGTCACCGTCCCGCCGTAGGGGAGGGGTTGGGCGTGCGCGCCGATCGCCACGATGACCTCGGAGGACGGGTCGGGCTGCGAACCACGCAGCCAGGACAGCTGCCAGGTGCCCTCGGGGCCGCACAGGAACTCCAGGTGCACCCGGGAGATGAACAGCCAGTCGTCGGGCGTCGCCAGGCGGCACACGGACTTGTCCCGGCCCACCCGCAGCACCGCGCCCGGCTCGCTGGGCGCCTCGGCCATGAGCATCCCGGCCGTGGCACCCTCCTCCGCACCGCTGACGGTGGCCATGGTGAGTTCGAGCACGTGCGCTCCTCCTGAGACGTCCTGGTACGAGGGCTGGGAACGCCCCTGCGCGGCGGCCTGGTTGGCGCACCGACGCCGCATGATAAATCGCCCGGGCCTGTCGCGTCCGGCACAATGGACCCATGACCGAGCGAAAGCCACCCGGCATCCCGTTCGAGTCCTGGGTCGACCGGCAGATCCGGGAGGCTGAGGCGCGCGGCGAGTTCGACCGCCTGCCCGGCGCGGGCAAGCCGCTTCCCGGCGGCGCCGACACCTCGTACGACGAACTCTGGTGGATCCGGCGCAAGATGGCACGCGAGGGCCTGTCGGTCCTGCCACCGACGCTCGCGCTGCGCAAGGAGGCCGAGGACGCTCTCGCGGCGGCCGCGGTGGCGCCCTCCGAGCGGATCGTGCGGAAGATCGTCGAGGACGTCAACGTCAAGATCCGTGACGTCATGTTCAGGCCGCCGCCCGGCCCCCCGCTGGGTCTGAAGCCGTACGACGTCGAGGACGTCGTACGCCAGTGGCGGGAGCGCCGGGCGGCGGCCGGATAGAGCCGTGGGGCGGTCTCAGAGGTGCAGGAGCCGCTCCGCGAGTTCACGGTAGTCCCGGAGCGCCAGCCGGAGCTGCTCGGTGTCGGCGCTCGTGACCGACTTGCCGTCCGCGCCGTCCGCGCCGTCCGCGGACTGCCAGGACTTGCGCAGCGTACGGCGGTGCTCGGTCACGGCGGCGGTGAAGCGCGAGGTGACCTCCTCCAGGACGCGGTCGGCCTCCTCGACGGAGGCGCGGGGACTGTCCACGAACCCGGTCACCGCGTGCTGGAGCCGCAGGGAGAGCTTGTCGCTCTCGTCGTCGTGCGGGAACAGCTGCTCGCCGTGGCCCCCGATACCGGACTTCGTCAGGCCGTCGGAAGCGGACGTACCGGCCGCGCCGGCCCCGCTCCCGATGCCCGCGGAGTTCCGCGAGTCCGTGGTGCCGGTGCCGGTGATGCCGGTGGTGCCGGTGGTGCCGGTGGTGCCGGTGGTGCCGGTGCCGTTGCCGGACACGCTGTCGGTCGTCCGGGTGCCGTCCGTGGTCCGGGTGCCGTCCGTGTCCGTCGAGCCGTGGGCCGACTCGGTGCCGCGGCTGCTCAGCGGGACCGGGGTGTTGCCGCCGTCCGGGCCGCCGCCGCGCCCCACGGAGGTGTCACGGCCGGCGGTGCCGGCGCGGTCGGCTGCGGTGTCGCGTGCCGTCGCCGTGTCGTCGGAGGACGTGGGCTCGTACGCCGTACGTCCGCCCGCCGCGGTGTCGCCGGCGGGTGCGGTGAAGCCGCCGGGGACCGTGTCGCCGCGGGCCGCGGTCGTCCCCTCGCCCGTCGCCGGGTCACGGCCCGGAGGCGTCGCGGGGATGGAGGAGCGGCCCCTGGTCTTGCCGTCGCGCGGGGTGCCCTCGGCACCCGCTCCGGTCGTCGCGTCCGTCATGTCGCTCAACTCCCCTTCACATGGCGCTTGTTGAACGCCCACGTCTGGTTGTCGCGGCCTTCGGTACGGGCCGGCGTCGACTCGCCGGCGGCCGTGCGGGACTCGTCCCGGCGGTCGAGCCGACCGGCCGGGCCCACCAACTGCTCGAACAGGGCCCTGGCCTCGACCATGGCCTCACGCATCTCCTCGGTGCCCGCCCGGCCGCCGTCCTGCGTACCGCTCACGCGGGTGGCGGCGACGCGGTGCACGCGCCGGTAGCCGTGCACGTGGTGCGCGTGGTGCACCGACAGCGCGGCGAGCTGCTCCTCGTACTGCGAGCCCTGCGGGAAACCGCGGGCCTCGGCGAGTTCGGCCAGCAGTCGGTCCGCCTCGGCCACCGCCTCCGACGGCGAGTCGACGAAGCGCTCCTGGGCCGCCGTCCAGCGGGCCTCGAACTGTTCGCGCTGCGCCGGCTCCAGCTCCCGCGGCTGCAGGGAGCCGTGCCGCTCCACGCGTTCGGCGAGCTCGCGCTCGGCGGCGTCGGAGTCCCCGTCGTGCCGGGCCACGGCACGGTCGTACTCGGGCCCGAAGCGTCGCTTCAGGCTTCCGCCCGCGTGCCCGCCTCGGGCTCGCAGGGTCAGGACGGCCGCCACGATGACGACGACCGCCACGATCACGATCAGAGCAATGATCACGCCTGTGGACATGGATGCCTTCCGGGTTCTCGACCCAACCGGCCGTCCGTACGGGCCGGTTCTCTGACCGTCTTGCCGCGAAGTCGCTCCCCAAACGGTGGCCGTCCGCCCCGCGGCCTCCCCCGTCCCTCCCCCGTCCCTCCCCCGTCCGCAACCCCGCTCCACCCCGTCGCCCCTCACCCGCGGGACTCCCGGAGGTCGCCGATATCCGGTTGCGCGCCCCGCACACCGCCTCCGGAGAATGACGGGTATGACGTGGACCCTCGCTCCGGAACCCTTCGACTCCCCGGTCGCCGCCGCGCTGTGGCGGGCGTACTACACGGAGGTCAGCGACCGCTGGTACCTGCTGCACGAGGGGCACCGGACCGGGTCCGCCGAACTGGAACGGGAGATCGCCGCCCACACCGGCTCGGAACTCAGCCCGCCGAAGGGACAGTTGGTGGTCGCGCGGTACGACGGTGAGCCGGCCGGCAGCGCGGGCGTACGGCTGCTGGACGCCGCGACGGCGGAGCTCACCCGGGTGTTCCTGTACGAGGGGCGACGCGGCAGGGGCGGCGCCCGCCTCCTCGTGGGCGCCGCCGAGGACGCGGCCCGCGCGCTCGGCGCCACCCGGCTGATCCTCGACACCCGCAGCGACCTCGTCGAGGCCCGCGCCCTCTACAGCCGGCTCGGCTACACGGAGACCGAGCCGCACAACGACGACCCGTACGCCGGCCACTGGTTCACCAAGGACCTCCGCTGACCCACCGGCCCCCGCAGGCCCGGTAGGACCCCGCGGGGCGCTCAGCCGACGTGCGTCGCCGGTCCGCTGTGCGGCTGCTCCCGGTCCGAGCCGCACAGTTCCTCGTTCAGCTCGTGCACCAGCTGGATCAGGTCGGTCGGCCGGTCCGGTCCCCACCAGTCGCCGAGGAGCTCGGCCAGGGAGTCCTCGCGGACCTGCGCCAGGCGTTCCGCGACCTCGGCGCCCCGGTCGGTCAGCGTCAGGTCGAGGCCCGCGCGCTCGGCCAGGCCCTCCGCCTCGACCTGCCGGGCCGCCTCGATGAGGACGCCCACCGGGACGGAACTGCGGTCGGACAGGACGGCCGGTTCGACCCAGCCGTACTTCTTGGTCCGCAGCAACAGCCAGCTCGCCGCGGGCTGGAGGTCGTAGCCGGCCCGTTCGGTGATCTTCTCGTAGATCTCGCGGCGGCCCTCGCGGGTGCCGAGGACCGACAGCGCGCGGCACACCTCGTCGTAGGAGGAACGTTCGACCGGGTTGCTGGCGAGGGTCTCGGTGACGTCGGGGGCCGTGACCGAGCCGCGCAGCTTGTCCTCCTTGAGGAACCAGGCCAGCACGAAGCCGAGGAAGGCGACGGGAGCGGCGTACAGGAAGACGTCGGTGATGGACGAGGCGTAGGCGTGCAGGGCCGCCGGGCGCAGCGCGGGCGACAGGGCGGCGATGCCCCGCGGGTCGGACTCCAGCGCGTCCGCGGTGACCCCGGGCGGGAGCGGGGCGCCGCGCAGCGCGTCGGCGAGCTTGTCGCCCAGGCGGCTCGCGAAGATCGTGCCGAAGATGGCGACGCCGAAGGAGGCCCCGATGGATCGGAAGAAGGTCGCGCCGGAGGTGGCGACGCCGAGATCCTCGTAGGAGACCGCGTTCTGCACGATGAGGACGAGGACCTGCATGACCAGGCCGAGGCCCAGCCCGAAGACGAAGAAGCACACGCTCATCGCCGCGGTGGAGCTGTGCTCGTCGAGCCGGTGCAGCAGGAGCAGGCCGATGGTGGTGACGCCGGTGCCCGCGACCGGGAACACCTTCCAGCGGCCGGTGCGGCTGACGATCTGGCCGGAGACGGTGGACGCCAGCAGCAGGCCGAACACCATCGGCAGCATGTGGACGCCGGACAGTGTCGGTGAGACGCCCCGCACGACCTGGAGGAAGGTCGGCAGGTAGGTCATCGCGCCGAACATGGCGAAGCCGATGATGAAGCTGATCACGGCGGACAGCGTGAAGGTGCGGATGCGGAACAGCTTGAGCGGCAGGACCGGTTCGGCCGCCCTTCGCTCCACGAGCACGAACACGACGGCCAGTACGACCCCCAGCACCGCGAGGCCGACGATCTGCGGCGAACCCCAGCCCCAGGTGGTCCCGCCGAGGGAGGCCACCAGGACCAGGCAGGTCGCCACGGACGCGATGAGGAGCGTGCCGAGGTAGTCGATGACGTGCCGGGTGACCTTGTGCGGGATGTGCAGGGCGGTCGCGATGACGGCGAGCGCGACGGCGCCGACGGGCAGGTTGACGTAGAACACCCAGCGCCAGCTGAGATGTTCGGTGAACACGCCGCCGAGGAGCGGCCCGAGGACGCTGGTCGCGCCGAAGACCGCGCCGAACAGCCCCTGGTAGCGGCCGCGTTCCCGGGGCGGGACGAGGTCGCCGACGATCGCCATCGACAGCACGATCAGCCCGCCGCCGCCCAGGCCCTGGAGCGCGCGGAAGGCGATGAGCTGCGGCATGTTCTGCGCCATGCCGCACAGCGCGGACCCGATGAGGAAGATCACGATGGCGGTCTGGAACAGCTTCTTGCGGCCGTACTGGTCGCCGAGTTTGCCCCACAGCGGGGTCGCGGCGGTCGAGGCCAGCAGGTACGCCGTGACGACCCAGGAGAGGTGGTCGAGGCCGCCGAGGTCGCTGACGATCGTGGGCAGGGCGGTCGACACGATGGTCTGGTCGAGGGCGGCCAGCAGCATGCCGAGCAGCAGCGCGCCGATCGAGACCATGACGTTGCCGGGGACGTGCGGGTCCCGTGCGTCTCGTGCGTGCCCGGTCGCGACGGGCGCGTCCCCTGCCATGCCGGCCTCCGTGGTTCGCGGTTCCTGATCCCGTGGCTTCCATCGTGGTGGGAGTGGCGCGTTATGGCCTGTCGAGTCCGGCTGGAAGCGGGCATTCCGGGGGCTCGCGGCGGGGGGTGTGGAGGAGATCCGGATAATCTCTGGAGTTCGCGAGGGGATGCGAACACATGGACGAGGGGAGGGCCGGACGCGTGGACGAGCCGAAGGGGCACCTGTGCCCGGAGTGCGGTGCGCCGCGGGGGGCCGACAACACCCCGTCCTGCGGCTGCGGTCGGCGGGCGTCCGACGCCCTGCTCCACGCCCGTACGGCGGAGGCGGCAGCGGCGGAGGACTTCGACCCGCTGCGGATACGGCCGTACGTGGAACTGGAGCACCTGGAGCACACGGAGGGGACGCCGGGGACGGACGGGACGGCGGACGCGGTCCCGCGGGCGGGATCGGAACCGGGACCCGGCCAGGGGCCGGACCAGGGGGCGCGGTCGGGGCCGCGGTCGGGCTCGGCGCGGGGAGATGACGGTGGCCGGCCGCCGGCCGGTCCGACCGGGACCGGCGCGGGCCGGGGTGCCGCGAGAGCCGTGCCCGGCGGGGCGTCCGCGACGGGTGCGGGGGGCGGCCCCGGAGCCGCGCCGGGGACCGTGTCCGGTGGGGCACCCGGAGGCGCGCCGGGAGGTGTGGCCGAAAACGGCGGGTCCGTCGCCGAGGAGACCATGGCACTGCGGGCCGTGACGCCCGGGGCGGCCGGCACGCCGGTGCCGCCGTCACCCCCGCACGGTGCCGGCGGCGAAGGGGACGCCGTGACGATGCCGATCCCGGCCGTCGGCGCCCCCGGCGGCGGACGCGGGAACGGCGACGCGAGCGGGAACGGCGGCCGAACCGGTCGCGAGGGTCACGGTGGTCGCGGTGGCGGGGACGCTGACGCGACCACCGCGCTGCCGAATCCCCTGGCGCCCCCGGCGACCGCGCCCAGCGCCACCGACCTGAGCCTGTTCGAGGCGGACGGCGGCCATGGCGCGCCGGGGCCCTTCGACGACCGTGAGCGGCCGCGCCGCCGCAACCGGACCGTGCTGCTCGGCGCCGGCGGAGCGGTCGTCGCGATCGTGGCGGCGGCCGGGTTCGCGAGCGGGCTGTTCTCCTACGAGACACCCTCCCGGGACGGCGCGCCGTCCCGGGAGGTACGCGCCGGCGTGCCGGACCCGTCACGGAGTTCGGTGTCGGCCTCCCCGTCCGCGTCGGCGAGCGCCGCCGCCCCGACGTCCGCGTCCGCGTCCCCGTCGGCGGCCGTCAGCGCGTCGCCCTCCTCCGCGTCACCGTCGCCGTCGAGCGCCTCGCCCTCGCCGTCCGCGTCGGCCTCGCCGTCCCTGAGCACACCGGCCGCCGCCCCCACCGCCTCGGCCGCGCCCTCCGGCGACGACCGCTCCGGCGCCACGGTGCTGCGGCGGGGCGACAAGGGACCCGAGGTCGTCGAACTCGAGCTGCGGCTGCGCCAGTTGTTCCTGTACGACCGGGACGCGAGCGGCAGCTACAACGAGCACGTCGAGGACGCCGTACGCAACTACCAGTGGTCGCGCGGCATCCAGGCCCCCGAACTCGGTGTGTACGACCGGACGACGCGGGCGCGGCTGGAGTCGGAGACGACCGAGCCGTAGGGCCGGTGCCGGTGCCCGGAGCGGGCGCGGGCGCTATCCGATGTGCAGCCGGATCTCCCCGTCCCCCGTCGCCTCCACGCGCACCTGGGTGAGGTCGCGGACGAGGGCGTCGGGGGTGTGGAAGCCGGCCCGCGGACCCACGCCCACGACGCGCATGCCCGCCGCGCGGCCGGCGGTGATGCCGGCGGCCGAGTCCTCGAAGACGACGCAGTCGGCGGGCGCGACGCCCAGTTCCGCGGCGCCCTTGAGGAAGCCCTCCGGGTCGGGCTTGCTGGCGCCGACGGATTCCGCGGTGACGCGGACGTCGGGGAGGGCCAGGCCGGCGGCGGCCATGCGGGCCGTGGACAGGGCGACGTCGGCGGAGGTCACCAGGGCGTGCGGCAGGCCGCCGAGCGCGGCGAGGAACTCCGGCGCGCCGGGGATCGCGACGACGCCGTCCATGTCGGCGGTCTCCTCGGCCAGCATGCGCGCGTTGTCGGCGTGGTTGTGCTCCATGGGCCGGTTCGGCAGCAGCAGCGCCATCGAGGCGTACCCCTGGCGTCCGTGGACGACCTTCATGACCTCGCCGGTGTTCAGTCCGTGCCGCTCGGCCCAGCGGTGCCAGCAGCGCTCGACGACGGCGTCGGAGTTGACGAGCGTGCCGTCCATGTCGAGCAGCAGGGCGCGGGCGGTGAGCACGGTGGGCGCGGCGGTGGCCGTCATCGGCAACTCCAAGAACGTGGGGTCGGGGAGCGCTGGGGTGTGGCCCCCGGAGTGACAAGGTGACCCCGCCCGCCGGTCAGGGGAAACGAGCGGGAGCCACTTTGTTTCTCTACGGTACAAAATCGGCCCGCTTTCCGCCAGCGCCCCCGGCGACAGTTCATCCGCCGTTCAGCTCACCCGGCCGCGCGGCGGGGCTCAGCCGGTCGCGGCCTCGTACAAGCTCCACACCCCGAGGCCCATCATGAGCACGGCCGCGATCCGCGTGATGAGCCGCAGCGGCACCCGCTTCATCAGGGCCTTGCCGCCGACGATGCCGAGCCCGGCCACCGCCCACAGCGCGAGCACCGCGCCGAGTCCGACGGACAGCGGGTCGTCGTAGCGGGCCGCGAGGTTCGCCGTCATGATCTGGGTGAGGTCGCCGAACTCGGCGACCAGGATGAGCATGAAACCGGCGCCGGCGACCTTCCAGAAGGACTGGTTCTCCGGCTTGCGGATCTCCTCCTCGCCGTCGTCCTTCTTCAGCAGCAGCACCGCCGCGCCGGCCAGGAAGAGCAGACCCGTCAGCCCGTGCACGAGCCGCTGGGGCAGCAGCGTCAGGACGCTTCCGGCCGCGACGGCCAGCACGACGTGCAGGGTGAAGGCGGCGGCGACGCCGGCGAAGACGTACGAGGCGCGGTACCGGGTGCCGAGGACGAGACCGGCGAGCGCGGTCTTGTCGGGCAGTTCGGCGAGGAAGACGACGCCGAACACGAGCGCCGTCACGGTGATGCTGATCAAGGTCCCTCAATCGGTCGGGGCTGCCCCGCCGAGAGCGCTGAGCCTTTCCACAGGACACCTCGGCAGGGCAGCACACGGGTCCCGCGCCTGACGGCACGGACGTGCACTGCTTGCCGAAGGTCTCGCTGGCCTACCCCGTCGTGATCGAGGGTCTGCCTCCGGGCGCCGGCTCAGACGAGCTGAGCAGTATGTCGACGGTCCGGCGAAGAGCTACTCCCCTTCTGCGCCGTCCATGGTACGCGACCGTCCGGAAGGCCCCGGTACGGGAGTGCCCCGGAGCCCTTCGGGGCGGGAATCCCGCCCCGAAGGCTTGTTATGTCATGAACACGTCATTAGCTTCTTACCCGCCGCACACCTCACCGCAACACGGCGTCGCGAGCATTCCCTCGCTCGCACCGCAACGCCCCCACCCCCCAAGGGAGTTCGCATGCCGAAGTTCTACGCGCGTCGACGGCTGAGCATACTCGCGACGCTCACCGGTCTCCTAGCCTCCGTGGCGCTCTTCAACTCGCCCTCCGCCTCCGCCGCCCTCCCCACGCCGGTCAGCGCCGCCACCGCCCGCGGCTATCTCGCCTCCCTCACCGTGGCCACCGAGGTCCGCACCGGCTACAGCCGGGACCTGTTCCCGACCTGGATCACCATCAGCGGCACCTGCAACACCCGGGAGTACGTCCTCAAGCGCGACGGCTCGAACGTCGTCGTCAACTCCGCCTGCACCGCCACCAGCGGCAGCTGGTACTCCCCCTACGACGGCGCCACCTGGACCGCCGCCTCCGACCTGGACATCGACCACCTCGTGCCGCTCGCCGAGGCCTGGGACTCCGGCGCGCGCAACTGGACCACCGCCCAGCGCCAGGCGTTCGCCAACGACGTGACCCGCCCGCAGCTCCTGGCCGTCACGGACAACGTGAACCAGTCCAAGAGCGACCAGGACCCGGCCGAGTGGATGCCCTCGCTCACCTCGTACCGCTGCACCTACGTCCGCGCCTGGGTGCAGGTGAAGTACTACTACGGCCTGTCCGTCGACTCCGCCGAGAAGTCCGCGCTCACCAGCTACCTCTCCGCCTGCTGACGCCTGGAGCGAAACCCGGGCGGCCGGAAGCTCGCCACCGGCCTCCGTCGTTCCGTACCGTACGGGGCGACGGAGGAGGCGATCACGTGGCGGAACTGCGCCTGGGACCACTGCTGAGGTATGCCGACGGCTCGTCCGCGACCATCTGGGTCGAGGCGAGCCGTCCGTGCACCGCCGAGGTGCGCTGCGCGGACGGCAGCGGGGGCTCGGCACGCACCTTCCAGGTCGCGGGCCATCATTACGCGCTCGTCCCGGTGAGCGGCCTGACACCGGGCACGACACGGTCCTACGAGGTGTACCTCGACGACGGCCGGGTGTGGCCGCCGGCCGAGGCGCCCTTCTCGCGGTTCCCGCCCTCGGAGATCCACACCCCCGCCGAGGACGACGGCGTGCGGGTCGCCTTCGGCTCCTGCCGCTGGGCCGCGCCCGCCGCCGACGAGCACGACCCGGTCGGCCCCGACGCCCTGGACACGCTGGCGGCGCGGATCGCCGCCGACCCGGAGGGCAGGCGGCCCGACGTCCTGGTGCTGCTCGGCGACCAGGTGTACGCCGACGAGACCTCCCAGGACACCCAGCGCTGGCTGGCCGCCCGCCGCGACCTGAGCGAGCCACCGGGCACCGGGGTCGCCGACTACGAGGAGTACACCCGCCTCTACTACGAGTCCTGGCTCGACCCCGAGATCCGCTGGCTGCTGTCGACCGTGCCCAGCTGCATGGTCTTCGACGACCACGACGTCATCGACGACTGGAACACCTCGGCCGCCTGGCTCGCCGACATGCGCACCACCCCGTGGTGGCAGGAACGGCTCCTCAGCGGCCTGATGTCGTACTGGGTGCACCAGCACCTCGGCAACCTCTCCCCCACCGAACTCGCCGCCGACCCCCTCTACGCGGCCGTCCGCGAGACCCCCGACGGCACCTCTCTGGTACGGGAGTTCGCCGCCCGGGCCGACGCCGACGCCGCCTCGGTGCGCTGGAGCTACCGGCGCGACTTCGGCCGCGTACGCCTGCTGATGGTCGACAGCCGGGCGACCCGGGTCCTCAAGGAGGACGAGCGCGCGATGCTCGACCCCGGCGAGGAGAGCTGGCTGCGCGAGCAGGTCCTCGGGGACCCCGGCGCCTACGACCACCTCCTCATCGGCACCTCGCTGCCCTGGCTGCTGCCGCACCTGGTGCACGACGCCGAGAACTGGGACGCGGCCCTGTGCCGGGGTGAACGCGGCGCGCGCTGGGCGCGGTTCGGGGAGTACCTGCGGCGCCGGGCCGACCTGGAGCACTGGGCCGCGTTCCCGTCCTCCTTCGAGGCGCTCGCGGACCTGATCGCCGAGGCCGGTTCGGGACCGCGGGCACCGGCGACCATCTGCGTGCTGTCGGGAGACGTCCACCACGCGTACGTCACCGAGGCGCGGTGGCCGTCGCGGGCCGCGGGCGCGCCCGACGCGCGCGTGGTGCAGCTGACCTGTTCGCCCGTCCACAACTCCATCCCGACGACGATGCGTCTGGGGTTCCGGTTCGGCTGGAGCGCGGCGGCCCGGGCCCTGGGCAGGGGGCTCACCCGGCACGGCCGCTGCCCCCGGCCGTCGGTCACCTGGCGCAGGACGGGCGGCCCCTGGTTCGGCAACCAGCTCATGACCCTGACGCTGCGCGGGCGTTCGGCCCGGCTGCGGCTGGAACAGGCCCGCACGGTCGACGGCGGGCGGGCCCGGCTCGACGTGGTGCGGGAGTCCGAACTCGCCCCCTGACCCGACCACCTCGCGCGCGGACGCACCGCATCGAACGCGTGAGCCCCCCGTGACTCTCCTGTCACTCCCCCCGCGTACGCTGTATGGCTGTCACGGGGGAAACACGGGGAGTATCAGTGCTCGGGAGTCTGGACAGTGTGGGGTCGTTGACCGGCAGCCCATGGATCTACGCCATGGTCGCGCTGTCGGTCCTGCTCGACGTCTTCCTGCCGGTCCTGCCGAGCGGGGTGCTCGTCATCACCGCCGCCACGGCGGCGGCCGCGGGCTCCGGCGCGGCGACCGGTGAGGTCCCCCACCGGGTCCCCGACATCCTGGCGCTCGCCCTGTGCGCCGCCACCGCCTCCGTCCTGGGTGACCTGGTCGCCTTCCGGCTGGCCTGGCGCGGTGGCGAGCGCCTCGACCGGGCGATCGCCCGCTCCCGCCGGCTGACCACCGCGCAGGAACGTCTCGGCGGGGCCCTCACCGGTGGCGGCGGCGCGCTGGTCGTCCTCGCCCGGTTCGCCCCGGCCGGCCGCTCGGTCGTGTCCCTGGTCGCGGGCGCCGCCCACCGCCGCGTCCGCGACTTCCTGCCCTGGTCCGCCCTCGCGGGCATAGCCTGGACCGCCTACAGCGTCGCCCTCGGCTACCTCGGCGCCCACTGGCTCGGCGCGACCTGGCTGGCGACGGCCGTCTCCCTGCTGGCCCTCTTCGGAGCAGGCGCGGCAGCGGCCTACGTAATGCGCCGCCAACCCGCCTGCCCCTGAACCCCTTCCCGGGCCCGCGGGGAGCCGCACGCCAAACCCCCACCCGCCCGCACACGACACACGGGGCCAGCCACCCCTGAGGGGCGCGGGGAACTGCGCGTCAAGCCCTCACGAACCCGCACGCGACACACGGCGGCACCCCACCCCTCAGGGGCGCGGGGAACTGCGCGCCAAGCCCCCACCAACCCGCACGCGACACACGACGCCAACCACCC
>NZ_JBEXCW010000049.1:0-50547 GCF_040605435.1 Streptomyces sp. NPDC005574 | reverse complement strand
CCCACAGGGGCGCGGGGAACTGCGCGCCAAGCCCCCACCAACCCGCACGCGACACACGACGCCAACCACCCCCACAGGGGCGCGGGGAACTGCGCGCCAAGCCCCCACCAACCCGCACACGACACACGACGCCAACCACCCCCACAGGGGCGCGGGGAACTGCGCAGCGACCCCACCAACCCACACGCGACACACGACGCCAACCACCCCCACAGGGGCGCGGGGAACTGCGCAGCGACCCCACCCCACCCGGAGGGCCCCGCCTACCCCGCCCGACGCCCGCCCTGCCCCCGTACCTCCAGCCCCGCCAACAGCTCCGCCGTGGCCTCCGCGATCACATCGACGGCACGGTCGAACACCTCCTGGTTGTGCGCGGCGGGCGCCCGAAACCCGGAAACCTTCCGTACGTACTGCAGCGCGGCGGCCCGGATGTCGGTCTCCGTCGCCTCCTCGGGCAGAACGGGCGGGCGAAGGGTCTTGATGCTCCGGCACATGTCCCCAGTCTCACCCCGGACGACCGTTTTGCCGAGCCTCTCCTCCCCCTCGCCCGAGGCGACCCCGCCAACCCGACCGCCACGTACACCCGTTCGCATGAACCCCGGGAAGGAACTCGCCACCCAAAATCGAACAGGCGTACCATTGCCGGGTGGCTACGACCTATGACTTTCCGAGTGACCTCCTCGCCGGTCAGGAGGAGCTGCACCAGGTCCGGGCCGAGCTGTCGGCCCTGCTCAAGCGGCTTCCCTGGTCGGTCGAGGCCGTGGACGGGTTCAGTGACGACAACGGCTGGCGCAAGGTGGAACGCCCCGCCTCCCCCGGCTGGACGGCCGACGAGCAGGCCGAGGTGGAGAAGCTGCGGCAGCGCGAGCACGAACTCGCGGTCTTCGTGAGCTGCCACCGCTTCTGGGCGGAGGTCGTGGCGGCGAAGCGCGTCGACGCCCGGTCGAAGCTGAAGCACACACAGGGCTCGTGAACGCGACAGGACCCCGGCCGTCGGCCGGGGTCCTGTCATGTGTGGGCGCGGACGGTTTCGAACCGCCGACATCCTGCTTGTAAGGCAGGCGCTCTACCCCTGAGCTACGCACCCGGGACGAGTCGACAGCCTACATTGCCCGGCCCCCGGTCCCGAACCCGTTTCGCGCCCCGACCCGCACCGCCGGGCGCACTCGTGCGGGGGTTTTCCCCACCCCGTATCCGGGAGGCCGCCGGATCCTCCGGCGCGACCCGTCTCCGTACGGTCGTAGAGGCTTCGCGGTCCGGCTCAGGAGGAGACCGGAGGCGGGCCGATCCCAGGGGGATTCTCATGGTCCGATCCGTGTCCGTCCGCGCCGCCGCCGTCGCGGGAGCCGTCGGGGTGCTCCTCGCCGGTGCCACCGCCTGCGGCGCGTCCGCGGGCGACGACAAGCACCCCGACCACCGGGCGTTCGCCCTGCACGGCCGGACCCTCACCGTCGACTCCGACGACTCGGCGCTGGAGATCGTCGCGGCCGGCTCCCACAAGGCGGGCACGGTCGCGGTCACCCGGTGGTGGCAGGGCAGCGTCACCCTCGGCAAGGAGCCCCGGGTGACCTGGTCCATGAAGGACGACCGGCTGGTGCTGCGGGTGAAGTGCTCCGGCGTGATCGCCGACTGCTCGGCCCGGCACCGGATCGAGGTGCCCGCCGGAGTCGCCGTGAAGGTCGAGGACGGGGACGGGAGCGTGCGGGCGAGCGGGTTCACGCAGCCGCTGAGCATCCGTACCGGCGACGGCTCCGTGCGCGTCAGCGACTCCACCGGACCGCTGGAACTGCGCACCGGCGACGGGTCGGTGCGCGCCGACGTCTCCTCGCGGCGGGTGCGCACCTTCACCCAGGACGGCTCCGTGCACCTCCAACTCGGCGCCGTACCGGACCTGGTGGAGTCGCACAGCGGGGACGGCTCGGTCACCGTCGCGCTGCCCCGGGCCACCTACCGGGTCAGCACCGAGACCGGCGACGGAGGAGTGGACGTGTCCGTGCCCCGGGACGACTCCAGCGCGCACGTGGTGTCCGCCCGCACCGGAGACGGCAAAGTCACGGTCCGTACCGCGAACTGACCGGCCCGTGTGTTCGTCTGTAACCGGTGGGAGAATGACACCAGGCACCGGCCACGACGAACGAAGCACGGGAGAGGGATGTGACGGCGACTTCTGCGCAGCCGTACTCGCCGTCGGTGCCGCGCGCACAGCACGGTCCCGCGCGCGGGGCCCTGGGCGACACCCTCGCCCTGGTCGCCCTGCCCCTCGTTCTCGCCCTCGCGCTGCCCGCCGCGTTCGCCGGCGGCGGCACCCGGCGCTGGTTCGGCGGGCGGGCCGAGAGCCAGCGGGCCGAGGCGCAGGCCGCGAAGGACGCCGCCGCCGCCGCGTTCTACGAGCTGGACACCGCCCAGCGCGATCTGCGGATCTCCATCGAGACGATCACCGCCGTCGACGACTCGCCGGCCGCGCGGCGCGCGGTCGCCGACTTCGAGGCGATCGGCGGACGGGTCGACGAGGCCAGCAGCCGGTACATCGACGCCGTCGACGCGCACGACCTCGACCGTGACGACCTGGAGGCCCACACCGCGGCCCAGGCGCGCACCCGGCTGACCGCCGCGAAGGACGAGCTCGGCCGCGTCAAGCAGGAACTGGACCGCTTCAGCGACGGGCTCGGGCCGCTGCTCGGCAAGGCGGAGACGCAGCTCGCCCGGCTGGCGCCCGCGGTGGAGCGCGCCCGGCAGGGTCTGCTGGCCGCCTCGAACGCCCTGGACACGGTCCGCGCGTCGGGGCTGACCGCGGACGATCTCGCGGCCCGGCTGGCCGCCCTCGCGCCCGAGCTGACCAAGCTGAACCAGGGCGCCGGGCAGCACGGCGTCCCGGGGACGCTGGAACGGGCCGAGCGGGTGGCCCGGGAGGCCGAGGCGGTGCGGGTGGAGGCCGGGCGGCTGCCGGAGCGGGCCGCGGAGACCGACCACCGGCTCGTCTCGCTGCGCACCCGCGCCGAGGCGCTGACCACGCGCGCGGGTCAGGTCGAGCCCGTGCTGAGCGAGCTGCGGCGGCGGTTCGCGGCGGAGTGCTGGCAGGACCTCCAGCACGTGCCGGAGCTGGCCGGGGAGAACGTACGGCAGGCGGAGCTGAAGCTGAAGGAGGCGCAGGCCGCGCGGGACGCGCAGCGCTGGCCGGACGCCACCGCGCTGCTGTCCACGGCGCGGGCGCTGCTGAACACCACCGACGAGTCGGTGTCCGCGGCCGGCGACCGGCTGCGCCGGCTGAACGCCGTGCAGAAGGACCCGCAGCAGGAGATCGACCGCACGCGGTTCGCGATCCGGGACGCGCAGCGGCTGGCCATGGCCGGCCGCAACACGCCCGATCCGCGGCAGGCGCGCCCGCTGGACGACGCGGTCGCCCGGCTGGACCGGGCGGTCGCCACCCTGGAGGGCCGCCACCCGGACTACTGGCACTTCCTCGTGGAGACGGAGGCCGTACGGCAGTCCGTCGCGCGGGTGGTGTCGCAGATCCGGGAGGAGCGGGGAGCCGGCCACTGAGTCCGGCCCCCGCCCCGGAGGGCACCGGTCAGGTGCGGTAGGCGTAGTACGCCGCGTTCGGGTAGGAGGCGACGAGGCTCGCCACCGACCTGCGGAACGTGTTGTTCGAGTGGTACGTCACGTAGGGCACGCCGCCGCTCTTGGCCGTGACGATCATCGTGTGGTCCTTGGACCCGTCCCTGTCGAAGTCCATCTGGAGGACGTCGCCGACCTCGAGCTGGTAGACGTTGGCGAGGCTGGTGGTCCGCTTGGAGTTCTGGGCGAACCAGGACCACTCGTTGACGCCGACGAACGAGTCCGACTGGATGTCGGCGTTGCCGAACCACTTGGTGTAGTCGTAGACGTAGCCGGGGACGTGCTTCCAGCCGCCCGCCTTGAGGGACTGGCTGACGAAGTTGGTGCAGTCGCCGCCGTCGGCGTGGCCGTTGTAGTCCGGGTAGTCCTTGTTGTAGACGTTCCAGTACTTCTCGGCGTAGGCCGCCATCGCCTTGTAGTCATAGGCGGTGCCGGTCTTCGGGACGGCGACCGGGTTGCGGGTGGTGGCCGCGCGCGGGGCGTCCGGCATGGTGTCGTCGGCGGTGGTCGCCTTGACGGACACCGGCTTGGAGAGCGTGTTCACCGCGAGACCACCCTGATCGGTGTCCTCGACGTCGGTGAGCTGCCAGGTGCCCTGCTGGTCGGCCTTGAAGGTCAGCTCGTGCCGGGCCTGGAAGCCGGTGGTCCTCGGCGCGCCGCCGCGGGCCTGCGCGTAGGTCAGGGTCGTGGTCTCGGTGACCGCGGCCTTGGCCGTACGGCCCGTCACGCGCGTGGCGTTCAGGGTGACGGTGGTGTTGGCCCTGCTGTACTTCTCGCCGGCCTTAGCCAGCTGGTCCTTGCGCCGGCCCAGCGTGGACAGGGCCGCGTCCTCGGTCCGGGCGGTGCTGGCGGACACCTTGACGTCGCCGGAGAAACCGCCGGTCAGCGGCTTGCCGCCGCGTCCGTGCGCGCCCTCGACCAGCGCGTCCGTACGGTCGGTGAAGACCGCGTCGGCCAGCTTCTGGAAGGTGGCCTTCGTCTGCGCGTCGACCGTGGGGTCGTCGACGACGGCCGCACCGGCGCTCCAGTTGGGCAGCAGCGCCACTCCGGCGACGACGGAGGCGGCGGCCGCCCCGAGTATGGTGGCGCGGCGCCGCGTACGGCTCAATTTCCTTGACTTCACTGAAGATTCCCCTCTTCACCGGCATTGGGGACGCCGGGAAGCGCATCTTCGCATGCCCTGTGTGCGGGTTGTGAAGAGGGTTGAGGTTGAGGTTTGGTTACTCCACGACCGTGGACCAGTCGGGGGACTGCGCCGGGTCGAGGCTGCGCAGCCGTTCCAGGGTCTCCGGCTTCTGCACGTCCATCCAGTCCGACAGCTCCCTGAAGGACACGCACTTGACGCCCTTCTTGGAGCACACGCTCTTGATGACCTGGTCGATGGACTTCATGTAGATGCCGCCGTTCCAGTCCTCGAAGTGGTTGCCGATGAACAGCGGGGCCCGGCTGCCGTAGTAGACGCGGTTGAAGCCGGCCATGTAGGAGGCGACGGTCTGCTGCTCCCACTGCGGGAACTTGCCCGGGTCGCCCTGCGTCTCGCCCTCGGACTGGTTGTAGAGGAAGTTGAAGTCCATGGACAAACCCTGGTACTTGCCGCCGTCGTAGGGGAGCAGTTGGAGCGGGAAGTCCCACAGGCCGTTCTTCTTCTTGGGCCATATCTGGAAGTCACCGGTGGAGCTGGCGTCGTAGCGCCAGCCGTAACTCTTCGCCGCCTTCAGGAGGTTGGGCTGGCCCTCAAGGCAGGGCGCGCGGCCACCGGTGACCTCCTTTTTGAAGTCGAAGGGCAGCGGGTCGAGGTCGGTGTAGCCGGTGTTGGTCTTCCAGTGCTCCACGAAGGAGTAGAACTGGTCGATCTCGCTCTTCCACTGCTGGACGCTCCAGTCGCCGCCGCCCTTGGCGCCGCAGAAGTGGCCGTTGAAGTGGGTGCCGATCTCGTTGCCCTCGTCCCACGCCTTGGCGAGCTGCTCCAGCGTGGTGCGGATGTGCTCGTCGGTGGGGAAGCTGATCGCCGAGGAGCCCTTGGCGTGCATCGGCGGGGAGTACAGGTCTTTCTTGCTCTTCGGCAGCAGGTAGATGCCGGTGAGGAAGAAGGTCATGTGGGCGTTGTACTCCTTCGCCAGCTCCCGGTAGTGCGAGAAGAGTTCGTCGTCGCCCTGGAGCGCGCCGTCCCAGGAGAAGACGACGAACTGGGGCGGCTTCTCCCCCGGCTTGAGCGGTACGGCCTTCAACTCGCCGCTCTGCGGGCCGGTGTACGAGGTGGAGCCGTCCCCGAGCACCTTGGTCTTCCCGTCCCACGCGGGCTCCCGGCTCGCCCTGCCCGCCTTGCCGTCGCCCGAGGACGCGGTGGGCGTGGTGCCGTCGGAGCGGTGCAGCGCCAGGTAGCCGGCGACCAGCGAGGCCACGACGAGGAGAGCGGCCAGGGTGAGGAACCCCGGCCGCGGGGTCCGGCGTGGTGCGCGTGCTCTGCGGCGCCGGCCGGATGGCGCCGTCGTACGAGGCTTCATGTGCGGCTCATTCTGGGAGGGTGCGGGTGCGCTGTCGGTGGTCAGCCGAGTGGGCTCATGGCGCCGGACCAGATTCCGTAGGGCACGTCGGACGGCTCTCCCTCCGTCGCCGGGGAGCCGGTCGGGAGGGACGGGGATCCGGCCACGCCCTTCAGCGGCAGGGGCTGCAGGCTCTTGCTCAGGTCGATCCGGTAGACGACGACGGCCGTCGACACGGACTTGTTCGTGCCGACGTACCAGGCGGCGGTGTCGTCCTGGGTGGTGCCGGCCTTGCCGGCCACGTCCGCGGTGGCGGGCGCGTCGGCGGGGTGGGCGGCGCGGAAGGAGTCCCGCAGCGCCTGGGTGACCGCGCCGGCGGTCTCGGCGGTGATCGCCCGGACCGGCCTCGGCCGGTCGAGCGCGACGCCGGAGCCGTTGCGGGTGATCCGGCTGACCGAGTACGGCTCGGTGTGCCGGCCGCCCGCGGCGAAGGTGGCGTAGCCGCTGGCCATGCGCAGCGCGCTGGGGGTGGCGCTGCCCATGGACAGTTCGGGCACCTGCCGCCCGAAGCTGGACGGCAGGAGTCCGGCCGCCTCCGCGGTATTGCGCACGTTCGCCAGGCCGGTGTCCATGCCGAGCTGCATGAACGGCGTGTTCACCGACTGGGCGAGCGCCGTGCGCAGACTGATCCGCCCCCACGACTTCTTGCCGTCGTTGCGGGCGGTCACCACCTTGCCGGCGCGGTCCCAGTAGGGGCCCTCGGGTGTGGTGACCGGGATGTCGTCGTCGCCGTCGTAGACCGACTCCGGGGTGACCGGGGCGGTGCTCCCGTCGCGGGTCTTGGTGACCCCGTGGTCGAGGGCGGCGGCGTAGACGAAGGGCAGGAAGGCGGAACCGGCCGGGACGGTGGTCGCGTTGGACTCGTTGTAGCCCTGCGTACGGTGGTCGGGGCCGCCGTAGACGGCGAGTATCCGCCCGTCGGCGGAGACCGAGGAGGCCCCGTAGTGCGCGCTCTTCGCGATGCCCGGGTCGGTCTTCTTCGCGGCCTTGCGGGCCTTGGCCACGGCGTCGGTGAGCTCGGTCTCCCGCTTGCGGTCGAACGTGGTGTAGATCTGGTAGCCGCCCAGGTCGAAGTCCTTGTCGGAGATGTGGGCGGTCTTCTTCGCGTACTGGGTGGCGAGTTCGACCAGGTAGTCGCTCTGCTTGCCGGTGTCGTAGGTCCGCGACTGCTTGAGCGGCTCGGGGAACGTCCTGTACCTGGCCCGCTCGGTCGGGGACAGCTTGCCGAGGTCCACCATGCGGTCGAGGATCCACGACCAGCGTTCGACGGCCCGGTCGTGGTTGGCCTTGCTGAGCACGGGGTCGTAGAGGCCGGCGCCCTTGAGCAGGGAGGCCAGGAAGGCGGCCTCGCTCACGTTGAGTTCGCTCACGTCCTTGCCGTAGTACGCCTGGGCGGCGCGCTGCATGCCGTAGGTGCCGCGGCCGAACCAGCTGGTGTTGAGGTAGCCCTCGAGGATCTTGTCCTTGCTCATCTTGTTGTCGAGCTTGAGCGAGATCATCGCCTCGGTGAACTTGCGGCCCACCGACCGGTTCTGGTTCAGGTAGACGTTCTTCACGTACTGCTGGGTGATGGTGGAACCGCCCTGGGTGTCGCCCTCACCCACGGTGCGCCACAGGGCGCGGCCGATGCCGCTGACGGATATGCCGGGATCGGAGTAGAAGCTCGCGTTCTCCGCGGCCAGCACCGCCCAGCGGACGTCCTCGGGTATGTCCTTGAGCGGCATCGCCTGCCGCTGCACCCAGCCGGTGCGGGCCATCGGGGTCCCGTCGGACCAGAAGTAGACGTTGTCCTGCTGGGTGGCGTACGAGTTGAGGTTGTCCGGTATGTCCGTGGCGGCGTACGCCACGACCAGCAGCAGACTACTCAGCCCCACGGACGCCAGGACGGCACCGATCGACTGCCGCCAGGACGGCACCCAGCGCCGCCAGTCGGTGCGGCCGGGCCGCGGGTAGTGCGGCCGCAGCTTGCGGGCGTACGGCGCCAGGAAGTGCGCGAGCGGCGCCAGACCGGTGATCAACGGGTCCAGCCTCGGCCCCACGGCCGCGGTCACGCGGGAACGCAGCGAGGGCGAGGGCGTCTTGTGCCGGGTGGGCTGCCGGCCGGGCTCCGGCGTGTGGAGCGCCCGCAGCGCGTCGACCTTGAGCTGCATGGTGGCGTCCGCCGGGGGCGGCGGGTCGGCGGGCTCGGCGAGGTCCGGCCGCAACGACGGATCGGCCCGCAGCGCGTCGACCTTGAGCTGCATGGTCGCGTCCGCCGGGGGCGGCGGGTCGGCGGGCCCCTGAGCGTCCACCTCGCCCTGACGGTGTTGCGGGGCCGCCGGGCCGGGCTGCTCGCGCGAACCGGACGTGACGTGCGAGTCGGGTCCGTGCGGGCGGGACCCGGCATGCGGGCCGGGTTGCCCCTGCCGGCCGCGTCCGGCCCGCGGGCCGGACGGCTCCCGCGAGGACGTGACCTGCGAGTCGGGCTGTTCCTGCGGGCGGCGCCTTCCCGACGGGTCGGCGTTCGGCCGCGGACGGGGCCGGACCAGCGGATCGCCGGAGGCCGACTGGGGGCGGGGCCGCACCGGCGGGCGGGACTTCGCCTGCGCGTCGGACCGCTCCTGCGGGACGGACTGCTCAGGCGCGGCTGACCGCTCCGGCGCGACTGACTGCTCAGGTGGGCGACGCCTCGCCTGCGGACGCGCCGTGGCCGGGGGGTCGGCCTTGGCCTGCGGCTGCGGCTGTGCTCGCGGCTGTGCTTGTGCCTGCGGAGGGACGTTTCTCTGCCCGCGGGCGCGCGCCTGGGCATCGGACGGTTCGTCCGGGTTCATCCGCAACGCCGGGTTCGCCCGCAGCGCGTCCACGTTGAGCTGCATGGTCGCGTCCGCGGGCGGCGGCGGGTCGGCCGGCGCCTGCGCGGGCGCCTCGCTCCGACGGCGCGTCCCGGCCGGCGGGTTCGGCTGCTTCGGCGGGCGGGGCCCGGCCTGGGCGCCGGACGACGCCTGCGGGTCCGACCCGGCCCGGCGACGGGACCCGGGCTGTGGATCGGACGGCGCCTGCGGGTCCGGCTCCGCCCGGCGACGGGAACCCGCCTGCGGGTCGGCGCCCGTACGCGGACGGGGTCGCACCAGCGGGTCGGAGTGCTCCTGCCCGCGCGTCCGCGGCCGAGGGTCGTTCTTCGACGCCTGCGGGTCGTTCTCGGCCCGCGGCTCGGCCGGATCCGTCGGCTCGGTCGAGGCGGCCGGGTCCATCCGCAACGCCGGATTCGCCCGCAGCGCGTCGACGTTGAGCTGCATGGTCGCGTCCGCGGGCGGCGGCACCTCCTGCGGGGATGGGGCTTCGGTGCGGGCGTCCTCCTCCGCATGGCGACGCCGCGGCCGTCGCGGCGCCGACCGGTCGCCGTGCGGCTCCCGACCCCCCTCGGCGCCTTCCCCCTGCCCTGCCTCGGTCACGACTGCGTCTCCCTCCGCACTTGTCTTGCTCGCGCGGGTAGATGCAGCGGCCGACGTCTCGGCTGCGAACCCCCTGATGTCCCCCGGCCTTGCGGCCTCCTCGCGGCATCCACAAATTACCAGCGATTTTTTCGAATAGTTCGATCGGAGTGCGGACAGAAGCAGACGCTGTGAGGCACGCAACTCTCCGGGGCGGTCGTTCCCGTTAACCTGGGCGCATGCCTCGCTACGAGTACAGGTGCCGGACCTGCGGTGACACCTTCGAACTGAGCCGCCCGATGGCGGCCTCCGCCGACCCCGCGACCTGCCCCTCCGGGCATGGTGACACGGTAAAGCTGCTGTCCACGGTGGCCGTCGGCGGCTCCTCCGCGTCGTCCGCCGCACCGGCGCCCCGCGCGGGCGGCGGCGGGGGCGGCTGCTGCGGAGGGGGCTGCTGCGGCTGACCCGCCCCGGGCCGGGCGGGCTGTGATTTATTCAGCAGATTTTCAGCTTTCGTGCCCGACGCTCCCGCTTGGGCCGGTCTGGCCGGTTCGCCCCCCTGGGCGAGCCGGCTCGCCCAGCGGAACCCGCTGAACTGCTGGACCCGTTGAACCCGCCGGGTCCGCTCCTGCCGGACCGGGCTGAGCGAACCGGCCGGTCCGCTCAGCCCGGGTCCGAAGGGACTGGTCCGCCAGCCCGGGTCCGAAGGGACTGGTCCGCTCAGCCCGGGTCCGAAGGGCCCGAGCCCTCCCGCCCCGCACGGTCCGCGTTCCGCGTCGCCCGCAGGAACTCGCGCAGGATCCGCTCCCCGGCCAGCACGCCCCGCTCGGGCAGCGCGCTGACGGCCGGTGCCGTCCAGCCGCCGTCGGCCAGCTCACCGTGGCCGGGGCGCCAGCCCCGGTCCGCCGCCAGCAGCAGGTCGGCGTCGAGCAGGGAGTCACCGGCGGTGAGGGTGAGTTCGGCGCCGGTGCGACGGGCGACCTCCCGCACGGCCGCGCTCTTGGTGAGCGGCTTCGGCACGGCGTAGATCTTGCGGCCCTGCAGCGACACCGTCCAGCCGCGGCCCTCCGCCCACACGGCGAGCTCCTTGACCCACTCCTCCGGCAGCAGCTCTCGTTCGACGACGAGGTAGGCGAAGAGGTCCTCGGCGATCCGGTGCTTGCGCACCCAGAGCGGGTCGGCCGTCGCCTCCAGGTGGGCGCGCACCTCGTCGAGCGGGGCGCACTCCTCGGCCAGCCGGGCGGTGACCCGGGCGTGCCAGTCCGGGTCGGACACCCCGTCCACGAGCAGGTGGCCGCCGTTGGCGCAGATCACGTAGGTCGGCGCGGGGCCGGGCAGGTTGATGCGCTGGTACTGCTTGCGGGTGCGGGTCGTCGTCGGCACGAACACCGCCTCGTCGCCGAGTTCGGTGAGCAGGCCCGCGGAGGTCTCCGTCATGAACGACAGCGGCCGGCTCTCGTGGACCTCCACGCACAGCAGCCGGGGCGCCCGCGGGTCGGGCATGGTCAGCGCCAGGGCCGCCGCGGAGTAGATGAGCGTACGGTCGAGGTCGCTCGCCACCAGCACCGGCATCAGACCGTCACCGCCTTGCCGTCGGCGCCGGTCGCGCCGCGGGTGTAGCGGGGGTGGATCAGCCCGACACAGGTGTACGGCAGGTCGTCGACCTCTTCCACCGGTACGCCCCGCTGGCCGGCCAGCAGACGGACGTGGTCCAGGTCGGCGCCCGCTCCGGCCCGCGCCAGGATCTTCCACGGCACCCGGCGCAGCAGCACCCGGGTGGTCTCGCCGACGCCCGGCTTGACGAGGTTCACGTCGTGGATGCCGTACTCCTCGCTGATGCGCTCGACGGCCGCCCAGCCCTTCCAGGTGGGGGCGCGGTCGGCCGCCAGCAGCTCCTTGACCTGAGCGTCGACCGTGTCGGAGACCTCCGGGAAGCGGGCGGCCACGGCGTCCAGGAAGTCCGTCGAGACGTCGGCTCCGGCGAGTTCGCGGTAGAACTTCGCGCCGTGGAAGTCGTGCGGCCCGACGAGGTCGGCGCGCAGCACGGTCCGCGAGATCAGGCCGGAGACCGTGGAGTTGAGGCAGGCGGAGGGGATGAGGAAGTCCTCACGGGTGCCGTAGGTCCGCACGCAGGAACCCGGGTCGGCGAGTACGGCGATCTCCGGGTCGAAGCCGGTGATGCCGTCGGACGCCTCGAACTCCTCGATCGCCTCGGCGAGTTCGCGGGTGATGGCGCCCTTGCCGGTCCAGCCGTCCACGAACACGACGTCCCCGGGGTCGTGGTGGGCGGCCAGCCAGCGCAGCGCGTTGGCGTCGATGCCGCGGCCGCGGACGATCGACACGGCGTAGTGCGGCAGGTCGAGGCCGTGCCGGAACCGGGCCCAGCGGCGCATCAGGACGCCGACGGGTGTGCCCGCGCGGGCCAGCGACACCAGCACCGGGCGGGGTGAGCGCTCGGTGAGCACGAGCTCGGTGACGGCGCCGACCGCCTGCGCGATGCGCGCCGCGGACGCCTCCAGTGCCGAGTGGAACAGCTCCTGGTACTGCTCGCTGGGCTGGTACTCCACCGGCAGCGACTCGGCGTAGTGCGCGCCGCCGCTCTGGATGGCCTCCTCGCGCTCCTCGGTCGGCGCCTCCAGCGTCACGTCCGACAGGTCCCGCAGCAGCCAGCCGACCTCTTCGGGTGGATACGAGGAGAAGGCGGGGCCGCGGAGGGGCTCGGGCAGCATGGCGGGCCTTTCGGGTACGTACAGGGGCTCGGGCGCGTACGAGGGCACGACCGCGAGCAGGACGTGCGGGGCGTGCGCGGCGAGCCGGGACAGCAGGCCGTCCGGCGCGTGCAGTGCGGGGGTGTCGGCGACCGAGTCGACGACGGCGATGACGGCGTCGAAGCCGGCGCCGGCGACGTTGTAGGCGTAGCGCTCCCCGGGGCCGTCGGCGGGGTCGTCGTGGGCGGGGAAGACGATGCGGCTGCGTATCGCGTAGCCGGGGTCGTCGACCGCGAGGACGGGTGAGCGGGTGGTGGTGGAGTAGCGCACGTCGGCGTCGGTGACCTGCTCCAGCTCGCGGGCCAGCCTGAGCGGCGCGTACATCAGCTCCTCGAAGCCGAGCACGAGCACCCGGCGGGCGCCGGCGGGCAGCGCCTCCGCGAGCCGGGCGGCCATCGCGGGCAGGGCGCCCTCCAGGCGGGCGCGGTGCGCGGGGGTGAAGCCGTGCCGTCCGCCGTCGGGCAGGCCGCGGGGCCAGCACAGCTCGACGCGCGCGACCCGGCCGTGGGACCGCTCCGCGGGTGCGGCGGCCGCTTCGTACCGCGCGACCAGCTCCTGCCCCTTCTCCAGCACCCCGTCCGGCAGCCGTACGGTGCCCGAGGCGGCGGCGACCAGGTCGACCCGGGCGCCGATCTCCCGCGCGAAGTTCCGGAGCCGGTCCGCGTCCGCCGCCGAGCGCATGTCGACCAGGGCGACCACGACGTAGCGTCCGCGCGGGTAGCGCTCGTGCAGGTCGCGGATCGTGTTCAGGACGGTGTTCCCGGTGGAGAACTCGTCGTCGACCAGCACCAGCGGGCCGTCGCCCACCAGCAGCGCCGGGTCCTCTGGCAGCAGCAGGTGCGAGGTGGCGTGCGAGTGGGACTCCTCGAAGCCGCCCGCCGCGGCCACGCCCGGCACCGGCCGGCGGGTGGAGTGCAGGTAGGGCGCCGGGCCCAGCCCGTCGGCGACCGAGTGACCGAGCCCCGTGGCGGTCTCCGCGTATCCGAGGACGACCGCCCCGCGGGCCTCTTCGGCGCCCAGCAGCTCGCGCACCCGGCGGCCGAGCGCGAACCCGTGGCCGTAGACCACGGACGGTGACTGCGGCACGTGTTTGCCGAGCACGTTCGATACGAGCAGATGCGCCCGCTTGGGGTTGCGGCGCAGCGCCATCCCCAGCAGGCCGGTCAGCTCCTCGTCGCCCGCGAGCTCGACTCCGAGCCGCTCGGCGACCCAGCTGCCCGACCAGACCCCGTTGTTCCCTGCGTTGTTCATGCGTCCCTTGGTGTTCTGCGGTTTCTCAGCCGGGAATTCCGGCCGCGAGGAGCTCCACGAAGCCGATGTCCTCGTTGGCCACGCCGAAGACCTCGGCACGGAGCACGGTCCGCTCGGCCCAGGCCCGGTGCGGTTTCACCTCGTTCATCTTGTTCGTGTACGCCGACCTCAGCACGCCCCCGCCGCAGCGTTCCGGCCGCAGGATGTCCTGGGCGTCGCTGAACTCCTCGTGGCTGACCACGGACAGCGCGTGCACCGGGAGCACGTGGGAGGGGTGGATGCAGGTCTTGCCGAGCAGGCCGTTGGCCCGGTCGAGGGAGATCTCGCGCAGCAGTCCGTCCATGGCGTGCTCCAGGAGCGCCTCGCGCAGTTCCTCGGCCTGTCCGTCCAGGAAGGGGCTGCGGCGCAGCTGCGGCTTGAACATGCGCTCCTGGACGCGGAAGTACTCCCACACCGGCCCGGTCACCGTGAACCCGGTGCCGTCGGCCCGCCCCAGCATGTTCACCACGTCGGCGATCACGGAGGCGACGACCTGGACGTCGTAGGCCGTCATGTCGGGGGCGCGGCGCAGGCCGTAGGAGGAGCAGAAGTCGGTGACGCCGAGGCGCAGCGCGAGCACCCGGTCGCGGTACTTGTCGACGGCGCGGGAGATGCCCTCCAGGGTCTCCACCCGCGACTCGCGGTACAGCAGCTCGGGCGATTCGAGGACGGGCATGCCGAACAGGCGCCGGCCGCTGTCGGCCTCGGCGTTCGCCATGGCCTCCAGGAAGGGGATGCCGCGTTCCTCGGTGAACTTCGGCAGCACGAACCCGGACAGCAGCCGGACGGCCGGACCGAGCCGCCGGACGAGGTCGGGGATCTGCTCGGGCACCCGCACGCGGATGAACAGCAGCGGCAGGTCGGTCGCGGGGCCGGCGGCGAGTTCCGTGAACTGCCGGACGAGGTTCTCCTCGGCGTCCGCGACGTCCTCGTCGCCGATCGAGTCCTCCAGGCACAGCACCATCGAGACCACACCGCGACCGGTCTGCTTGACGATGTCGTCGGCGAGCCTCGGCCGCGTGGCCGGACTGTACAGCGTGGCGCCCAGGGCCACGGCGAGCAGCCGGGCCGGTGAGTCCGCGGTGAACTCGCAGGGCTCCCGGTGGAACAGGCGCTGCCGCACCTCCGGGGCGATATGCCCGAAATGACGCATTGCACTCCCCGTGGTGATCGGTCGGTTCCTGTGGACTGTCCACAGGTGGCCGGTAATAGTACGTAGGGATCCATGTCAGGGGTTCCCGCCGGGCATGAATTTCAGGTAACCCGGCCATGACCATGCGCGTACCCCGCATTGTCGTGATCAGGACCGAGAGGGCAGGATGACCGCATGACGCACGCGATGCTGAAAGGGTCGAACGTCCCGCTCGAGGCCACCACGGTGCGCGCCGTGCTGCGCTGGACACCGGGGCAGGGGGTTCCGGATGTGGACGCCTCGGCGCTGCTCCTCGGCCCCGACGGCCGTGTGCGCTCCGACGAGGACTTCGTGTTCTACAACCAGCCCAGGCATCCCGCCGGGAAGGTGTGGCGGCTCGGCAAGAAGCGGGTCGCCGAGGGCCTGACCGACACGATCCAGACGGATCTGGCCGGTGTCGAGTCGGGAGTCGGCCAGATCCTGCTGGTGGCCTCGGCGGACGGCGTCACCTTCGACCGGGTGCGTGACCTGCAGATCCTGCTGTACGACGCCGCCGTCGCCGACGGTGAGCCGCTGGCCCGCTTCGACATCAAGCCGGAGACGGGCCAGGAGACCGCCCTGATCTGCGGCGAGCTGTACCGCCGCGGGGAGGGCTGGAAGTTCCGGGCGCTGGGTGAGGGCTACTCCAACGGCCTGAAGGGCCTGGCCACCGACTTCGGCATCTCGGTCGACGAGTCGGAGGCCCTGGAGGAGCCCGGCGAGGTCCAGCCGCCCCGGTGGACGGCCCCCGAGCCCGCGCGCCCGCTGCCCCCCGAGCAGCCGCCTGGGGTGCCCACGCAGCCGGCCTACGGCTATCCCCAGACCGCGGGGCAGCCGGCGTACGGCTATCCGCAGACGGCGGCCCCGGCGGCCGCGCGGTCCGGCTACGGCTATCCGCAGCCGGTGACGACGGTCGCCAACCCGGACTTCCGGCTGCCACCGCAGGGCCCGCAGTTCATCGGCCGCTAGGGCCCGTCGTCCGGCCCGGGCGCCGGGCCGCGTCCTCCGGCCCGGACGCCGGGCGCTCGGCTTTTTGGTGGCCCGGGGCACGGCAGCACCGGCGCCCGGAGCCCGGCAGCTCACAGCCCGGCAGCTCGGCACCCCACAAATCAAGCCCCGGCAGTTCAACGCCAGACAGCCCGGCGCTCCGTGTCAGCGGTCCGCCTTGGCCTTGTAGCCGCGCCCCCACTGCAGGCCCCAGCCGTACAGCCGGTCCAGCTCCGCCTGGAAGCCGTACACGAACTTCACCTCGCGCCGCACGACCAGTTCCCCCTTGACGTTCTCGATCATGACGACCGCGCAGGAGCGGGCCTGGGGGTGGCGTTCGTCGAGGCCGATCTCGATCCGGGGGCCGTTGCTCGGGTAGAGCGTGACGACGGCGTGGGTGCGGTCGAAGGCGGGCGTCTGGTCGTAGATGTAGACGAAGACCAGCAGCCGCTTGATCTGGTCGCGGTGGTCGAGGTTGACGTACATCGTCTCGCCGGACGCCGAACCGAACCGGTCGTCCCCGCTGAGCTTGACGAACGGCGGCGCGTTGATCTCGCCGAGGTAGCCGCCGAGCGGCTGGACCACGCCCTTGGTGCCGTCCACCAGCTCGTACAGGCAGCCGAGGTCGAGGTCGACGTTGACCATGCTCTGGCTGTGCCCGATGACCTCGGGCGGCTTGAGCGCCTTGAAGGGATGCCGCAGCAGGCTCTCGCGCGGTGAGCCGCCGATGTCGGACGTGCGCATCCGCCAGTTCAGGTTGACGCGCAGGTGCCCGGTGGCCGCGCCCTGCTTGGTGAGCGACACCTGGTGGTGCCGCTTGGTCAGCTCTATCGCGTTGCTCGCCGCGCTGCCCGTGTCGAAGTCGGCCTCGCGGCCACGCCAGAGCCCGTCGAGAAAACCCATGCCCGCCCCCACCGTCCCGTTGAAAACCCCGGCGGGGCGGCCGGCGCAGGAGTTCTCCTCGCCGGCCGCCCCGCACAGAGCGTTCCGCACTGAAGCCCGGTTCACACCGGGAAGCGGCTCTCAGGCCTGTTTCGCCCTAGACCGAGACCTCAGTCTTCTCGTCCGAGCCCGTCGCTTTTCCCTCTGCCGCTGCCAGTGCGTTGTTGCGGCGCACCGACGACCAGAAGGACCAGGCGATCAGCACCACGCCGACGAGGCCGGTGATGACCTCGTTGATCTGGTACTGGATCGTGACCATGAGGATCACTGCCAGCGCGCCGATCGCGTAGTGCGCGCCGTGCTCCAGGTAGACGTAGTCGTCGAGGGTGCCCTGGCGGACCAGGTAGACGGTGAGCGACCGGACGTACATCGCGCCGATGCCGAGGCCCAGGGCCATCAGGACGATGTCGTTGGTGATGGCGAAGGCGCCGATCACGCCGTCGAAGGAGAACGACGCGTCCAGGACCTCCAGGTAGAGGAACATGAAGAACGCGGCCTTGCCGGCCAGGGTGACCGCCGAGCGCTCCTTGCCGGCGCGCGCGGCCTCTTCCTCCTCCTCGTGCTCGCGTTCCTCCTCCTCTTCGAGCCGGTCCTCGAAGTAGCCGGAGAGACCACCGACGATCATGTACGTGATCAGGCCGGCGATCCCGGAGATCAGGACCGTCTGCGCCTTGTCGACGTGGGCGCCGCCGTGCTGGTGGGCGTGGGTGGCGAAGGTGAAGGACGTGACCAGCAGGACGATCAGGGCGATGCAGACCGACAGCATGTCGACCTTGCCGAGCTTGGCCAGCGGCCGCTCCAGCCAGGCCAGCCACTTGATGTCCCGGTCCTCGAAGATGAAGTCGAGGAAGATCATCAGCAGGAACATGCCGCCGAAGGCCGCGATCGACGGGTGGGCGTCGGTGACGAGCTGCTGGTAGTGGTCCTTGTCGTTCAGCGCGAGGTCGACCGCGTCGATCGGACCGATCTTGGCGCTGATGGCCACGATGACGACGGGAAAGACCAGTCGCATGCCGAACACGGCGATGAGGACGCCGACCGTGAGGAAGATCTTCTGCCAGAAGGCACTCATCTTCTTCAGGATTCCGGCGTTGACCACCGCGTTGTCGAACGACAGCGAGATCTCCAGAACGGTGAGGATAGCCACGATGCCGAAGGCTTCCCACCCCCCGTAGAGGACCGCTGCGACCAGGCCGAGCGCGGTGATCGCGAACGACCAGCCGAAGGTTTTCAGAAGCACTGGCTACCCAATCCGTAGGTACGGGTCTCCCCCGCGCCGTACTCGGCTTTACGAAACGTTGACTCCGAAGTCTAGAGCGATGCCCCGCAGCCCCGACGCGTACCCCTGCCCTACGGCCCTGAACTTCCACTCGCCCTGGTAGCGGTAGAGCTCGCCGAAGATCATGGCGGTTTCGGTGGAGGCGTCCTCGCTCAGGTCGTAGCGTGCGAGTTCCTGGCCGTCGGCCTGGTTGACGACCCGGATGAACGCGTTGCTGACCTGCCCGAACGTCTGGCCCCGCGCGTCCGCGTCATGGATCGAGACGGGGAAGACGATCTTGTCGCAGTGGGCCGGCACCTTGACCAGGTCGACCAGGAGCGACTCGTCGTCGCCCTCGCCCTCGCCGGTGAGGTTGTCGCCGGTGTGCTCCACCGAGCCGTCCGGGCTCTTGAGCTGGTTGTAGAAGACGAACCACTCGTCGCCCAGCACCCGCCCGCCGTTGCACAGCAGTGCGCTGGCGTCGAGGTCGAAGGCGGCTCCGGTGGTGGAGCGCGCGTCCCAGCCGAGCCCGACCATCACCTGTGTGAGGTTCGGAGCGGCCTTGGACAGGGAGACATTGCCTCCCTTGGCAAGCGTGACGCCCATGCTGCTGGTCCCTCCCCGAGACGGTACCTACCTGGGTTGTCCTGCGCGTCCGGCGCCGCACGAGGGGTGCGGCGCCGGACGGTGCGGTGCTCGGGCTCAGACGTTGACGCCGAAGTCCTGCGCGATGCCGCGCAGGCCCGAGGCGTACCCCTGGCCGATGGCACGGAACTTCCATTCCGCGCCGTGCCGGTACAGCTCGCCGAAGACCATGGCGGTCTCCGTGGAGGCGTCCTCGGAGAGGTCGTAGCGGGCGATCTCCGCCTCGCCCGCCTGGTTCACCACGCGGATGAACGCGTTGCGGACCTGGCCGAAGGACTGCTGGCGGTTCTCGGCGTCGTAGATCGAGACCGGGAAGACGATCTTCTCCACGTCGGCCGGGACACCGGCGAGGTTGATCTTGATCTGCTCGTCGTCGCCCTCGCCCTCACCGGTGATGTTGTCGCCGGTGTGCTCCACCGAGCCGTCCGGGCTCTTGAGGTTGTTGAAGAACACGAAGTTGGCGTCGCTGCTGACCTTGCCCTCGGCGTTCGTCAGGATGGCGCTGGCGTCGAGGTCGAAGTCGGTGCCGGTGGTGGTGCGGACGTCCCACCCCAGACCGACGATGACCGCGGTCAGGCCCGGGGCCTCCTTGGTCAGGGAAACGTTGCCGCCCTTGCTGAGGCTGACTCCCACGAGTCCTCCAATGATGTCCAGGGGCGGGGAGCCCCGCCGTACGTCGGATATCGGATCAACGATTCGATCCTAGTGACGGGTTCCCGCCCCACGCAGGGCTTGGAGCCGAAGAATCACAGGGTGTCGAGCGCCTTGACGTACTCGTTCAGGTCGCGGGCGTCCGGCAGGCCGTTGACGACCGTCCAGCGCACCACGCCCTCCTTGTCGATGACGAAGGTCCCGCGCACCGCGCAGCCCTTGTCCTCGTCGAAGACCCCGTAGGCGCGCGAGGTGGCGCCGTGCGGCCAGAAGTCGGACAGCAGCGGGTACTCCAGGCCCTCCTGCTCGGCGAAGACGCGCAGGGTGTGGATGGAGTCGTTCGACACCGCGAGCAGCTGTGTCTCGCGGTCGGAGAACTGCGGCAGGTTGTCGCGCAGCTCGCACAGTTCGCCGGTGCACACGCCGGTGAAGGCGAAGGGGTAGAAGAGCAGCACGACGTTCTGGTGGCCGCGGAAGTCGGACAGCCGAACAGTCCGGCCGTGGTTGTCCTTGAGCTCGAAGTCGGGGGCCTTGTCGCCGACCTGGATCGCCATCGCCTTCATGTCCCTTCGGTGGGGCTGTTCGGGTGAGTGAACACCCTACGCAGCGGGTCACCGGGGCTCACGGACGGGCCGACCTGAGTCGGCCCGTCCGGTGTCTTGCGGAGGATCACCTCTTGGACTTGGCCGCCTTCGGAGTCACCAGCCGGCTGCCGCTCCAGTCCTTGCCCACACTGACGCTCTTCGACGCGGACAGCCCCGCCGTCGTCGCGGCTTCGGAGATGTCGCTCGGCTCCACGTAGCCGTCCCGGCCGGTCTTCGGCGTCAGCAGCAGGATCGAACCACCCTCCTCGATGTACGTGATGGCATCCACCAGTACGTCGGTCAGGTCGCCGTCGTCGTCGCGGAACCACAGGACAACGGCGTCGGCGACGTCGTCGTATTCCTCGTCCACGAGATCACTGCCGATGACTTCCTCAATGGCCTCGCGGAGTTCCTGGTCTACGTCGTCGTCGTAGCCGATCTCCTGGACCACCTGCTCGGGCTGGAATCCCAGCCTGACGGCAGGGCTAGTCCGCTCCTCCGCGTGGTCCGCGGTCGCGCTCACGGGTTGCCTCCTGATCTTGTTTCGGTGAATGTCTCAGCCACGCGCGTGCGCGAAGCATTGGCCGTAGTCCACACGGGCGGGGCGGATCGCGCAAGTACCCGGCCCTTCAGACCGCCGAAACGGTGACTTTCCGGGCCGTGTCGCCGCAACTCCAGGCACGCCGCCCGGATGCGAGGTGACGCACACCACACCTTTCTGCCCCGTTTGTGTGTTTGGGAACCAGACCTGATGCGGCAGATCCGGTTACCCCCTAGTAGAGATGACGTTTGACGCCCCGAGGTACACGATGGGGAACGGCGCAGGAACGCCGTAATGCCAGCGAAAAGCAGCCCTCTGACAGGTAAGGAACAGCGTGGCTTCCGGATCCGATCGCAACCCGATCATCATTGGCGGCCTTCCGAGTCAGGTTCCTGACTTCGACCCCGAGGAAACGCAGGAGTGGCTCGACTCCCTCGACGCCGCCGTGGACGAGCGCGGCCGGGAGCGGGCCCGCTATCTGATGCTGCGGCTGATCGAGCGGGCCCGCGAGAAGCGCGTGGCCGTGCCGGAGATGCGCAGCACGGACTACGTCAACACCATCCCCACCAAGAGCGAGCCGTTCTTCCCGGGCAACGAGGAGATCGAGCGGAAGGTCCTCAACGCGACCCGGTGGAACGCCGCGGTCATGGTCTCCCGCGCCCAGCGGCCGGGCATCGGGGTCGGCGGCCACATCGCCACCTTCGCCTCCTCGGCCTCTCTCTACGACGTCGGCTTCAACCACTTCTTCCGCGGCAAGGACGAGGGCGACGGCGGTGACCAGGTCTTCTTCCAGGGCCACGCCTCCCCCGGCATCTACGCCCGCGCGTTCCTGCTGGACCGGCTGAGCGAGCAGAACCTGGACGCGTTCCGGCAGGAGAAGTCGAAGGCGCCCTACGGCCTCTCCAGCTACCCGCACCCGCGGCTGATGCCGGACTTCTGGGAGTTCCCGACCGTGTCGATGGGCCTGGGCCCGATCGGCGCGATCTACCAGGCCCGGATGAACCGCTACATGCAGGCGCGCGAGATCGCGGACACCTCGAAGTCGCACGTGTGGGCGTTCCTCGGCGACGGCGAGATGGACGAGCCGGAGTCGCTCGGCCAGCTGTCCATCGCCGCCCGCGAGGGCCTGGACAACCTGACCTTCGTCGTCAACTGCAACCTGCAGCGGCTGGACGGCCCGGTGCGCGGCAACGGCAAGGTCATCCAGGAGCTGGAGTCGATCTTCCGGGGCGCCGGCTGGAACGTGATCAAGCTGATCTGGGACCGCTCGTGGGACCCGCTGCTGGCGCAGGACCGCGACGGCGTGCTGGTCAACCGGATGAACACCACGCCCGACGGCCAGTTCCAGACGTACGCCACCGAGACCGGCTCGTACATCCGCGAGCACTTCTTCGGTGACGACCAGCGGCTGCGCGCGATGGTCGAGAACATGACCGACGACCAGATCCTGCACCTGGGGCGCGGCGGCCACGACCACCGGAAGATCTTCGCGGCGTTCGCGGCGGCCAAGGCGCACAAGGGCCAGCCGACGGTGATCCTCGCCAAGACGGTCAAGGGCTGGACGCTGGGCCCGAACTTCGAGGGCCGCAACGCGACCCACCAGATGAAGAAGCTGACGGTCGACGACCTCAAGGGCTTCCGCGACCGGCTGCACCTGCCGATCACCGACAAGGAGCTGGAGTCCGGCGCGCCGCCGTACTACCACCCGGGCCGGAAGTCGGAGGAGATCCAGTACATGCACGACCGCCGGATGGGGCTCGGCGGGTACGTCCCCACGCGTGTGGTGCGGGCGAAGCCCCTCGCCCTGCCCGGGGACAAGACGTACGCGAGTGTGAAGAAGGGCTCGGGTCAGCAGTCGATCGCCACCACCATGGCGTTCGTACGGCTGCTCAAGGACCTCATGCGGGACAAGGAACTCGGCAGGCGGTTCGTGCTGATCGCGCCGGACGAGTACCGCACGTTCGGCATGGACTCCTTCTTCCCGAGTGCGAAGATCTACAACCCGCTGGGCCAGCAGTACGAGTCGGTCGACCGTGAGCTGCTCCTGGCCTACAAGGAGTCGCCGACCGGGCAGATGCTGCACGACGGCATCTCGGAGGCCGGCTGCACGGCCTCGCTGATCGCGGCGGGCTCGGCCTACGCGACGCACGGCGAGCCGCTCATCCCGGTCTACGTCTTCTACTCCATGTTCGGTTTCCAGCGCACCGGCGACCAGTTCTGGCAGATGGCCGACCAGTTGGCGCGCGGTTTCGTCCTCGGTGCGACGGCCGGCCGGACCACGCTGACCGGTGAGGGCCTCCAGCACGCGGACGGCCACTCGCAGCTGCTGGCCTCCACGAACCCGGGCTGTGTGGCGTACGACCCGGCGTACGGCTTCGAGATCGCACACATCGTGCAGGACGGCCTGCGCCGGATGTACGGGCCCGACAGCGAGGACGTCTTCTACTACCTCACCGTCTACAACGAGCCCATCCAGCACCCGGCCGAGCCGGAGAACGTGGACGCCGAGGGCATCGTCAAGGGCATCCACCGCTTCAGCGAGGGCACCTCGGGATCGATCCCGGCGCAGGTCATCGCGTCGGGTGTGGCGGTGCCGTGGGCGATCGAGGCGCAGCGGATCCTCGCCGAGGAGTGGAACGTGCGCGCCGACGTCTGGTCGGCGACCTCCTGGAACGAGCTGCGCCGCGAGGCCGTCGAGGTGGAGCGGCACAACCTGCTGCACCCCGAGGAGGAGCAGCGGGTGCCGTACGTGACGCGGAAGCTCGCCGGGGCCCAGGGGCCGTTCGTGGCGGTGTCGGACTGGATGCGGTCGGTGCCGGACCAGATCGCGCGCTGGGTGCCGGGGACGTACCAGTCCCTCGGGGCGGACGGCTTCGGGTTCGCGGACACGCGCGGCGCGGCGCGGCGCTTCTTCCACATCGACGCGCAGTCGATCGTGCTGGGCGTGCTGACCGAACTGGCGAAGGAAGGGAAGGTGGACCGGTCGGTGCTGAAGCAGGCGATCGACCGCTACCAGCTCCTCGACGCCTCGGCGGCCGACCCCGGCGCGGCCGGCGGCGACGCGTAGCCGCACGCGGCTGAGGACGGCGGCGGGGCCCGTGGGCCCCGCCGCTCGCGCGTCGCGGGTCCTCGCGGGTTCCCTACGATGCGCGCATGGAGCAACAGTCGGCGCAGGTCCGGTGGGAACAGTTCAGCCAACGGCCCCTGCTGGCGCTCGCCCTGCTGTTCGCCCTCGCCTACGCGGTCCCGATCGTGGACAGTTCGGCGGGGCGCTCACTGACCGCCGGCTGCACGCTCGTTGAGTGGGTGGTCTGGGGGGCGTTCGCGGCGGACTACCTGATACGGCTGGGGCTGGCCCGGCGGCGCCGGGAGTTCGTGCGCACGCACTGGCTGGACCTGTGCGCGGTGGTGCTGCCGCTGCTCCAGCCGCTGCGGCTGTTGCGCCTGGTCTCCACGCTGATGCTGGTGGGGCGGCGGGCCCGGATGGCCTCGCAGATCCAGCTCACCACGTATGTCGCCGGCGCGGTGGTGGGGCTGCTGATGTTCGGCTCGCTGGCGGTGCTGTCGGTGGAGCGGGAGGCCCCGCACGGGAACATCCTGACGCTGGGTGACGCGGTGTGGTGGTCGTTCACCACCATGACCACCGTGGGGTACGGCGACCACGCCCCGACCACCGGCCTGGGCCGCATGATCGCGGTGGGGCTGATGCTCTCCGGGATCGCGCTGCTGGGTGTGGTGACCGCGAACATCGCCGCGTGGTTCATCTCGCGCTTCGAGAAGGACGACGTGACCGAGCGCCGTCAGACGGAGGCCATCGAGGCGCTGACGGCGGAGGTACGGGCGCTGCGGGCGGAGGTCGCCGCGCTGCGCACGCCGGCCGCGGCGGCCCTCACCGGGACACGGGTGGGCTCCCGGCCCATCCGCCGGGAGCCCGTCATTCACCCGCCCGGGTCAGAACAGTCCGCTGCCCGGGGTCGCCGCTCCGGCGAGCCAGATGATCGCCAGGAGCGTGTCGATCGCACCCAGGACGAGAGCGACCAGGGCCGGGATCGAGCGGCTGCCGCCCGACCAGCTGCGGCCCATGGCCAGCCAGCCGCAGACGACCGCCACCGGGCCGAGGATGATCCCCAGCACGAAGAAACCGGCGACCGCGCAGATGACTCCGATGATTCCGAGCGTCGCGCTGTCCGGCCCGCTCCGTGACCTCGTGCGGCTACGTGAGCGGGGGTAATTGCGCGTTCCGTGTCCGAAGCCCGCCATCATCAACTCCCTGAACCACATGGTTGGTTGGGTTCGCTCTGGGTTCAGAGGTGCGGGTACCCCGGCTTCCGCCGTTCATCCCCGGGGCCGGGAGAGCCCCCTTCCGGTCTGCCGGCGCGCCACCCCCCTCCGGCAGCGCGCCGCAGCACCGGCCGCCCTCCAAGGCGCCGCGAGCGGCCCGGACTTGTGCCCGGAACATGCCTGCGGAGGGCTTGACCCACTGTGACCCGCGGTGCGTACCGGCTGCGAGGAATCTTTAGCTTTGTCACCCTGATAGGCGAACTCCGTTCGCGGGGACCACGCGGAGTCCGCCCCCGGGTCAGATGTGCGCGGCGCCCGCGCCCGCCTCCGCGTTCTCGCCGCGCTTGGTGAGCAGCGCGACCAGCACCGCGACGGCCGCGACCCCGGCGGCGACCAGCGACGCCAGGCTCATGCCGGAGATGAAGGTGTCGTGCGCGACGTCCGCGATCTTCGCGGCGATCGCCTCGGGCGTGCCCTTGGCCACCGGTGCCACACCGACCTGGACCGCCTCCGACGCCTGGTCCAGCTGGGCCGGGGTGAGCTTCGGCAGGCCCGCGTCCGCCCAGTTGCCCGCGAGGTCGCCGTCCACCTTGGAGGCCATGACGGCGCCGAGGACGGCCGTACCGAGACTGCCGCCGATCTGCATCGCGGCCTGCTGGAGACCGCCGGCGACCCCGGAGAGCTCCATGGGCGCGTTGCCGACGATGACCTCGGTCGCGCCGACCATGACCGGGGCGAGGCCGAGGCCCAGCAGGGCGAACCAGAGCGACATGGTGGCGCTGCCGGTGTCCACCTTCAGGGTGGACATGCCGTACATGGCGATCGCGGTGGCCGCCATGCCGCCGGCCAGCGGGATGCGCGGGCCGAGCCTGGTGATCATCGCGCCCGCGAGCGGGGAACCGACGATCATCATCCCGGTGAGCGGGAGCAGGTGCAGACCGGCGTCGATCGGGCTCATACCGTGCACGTTCTGGAGGTAGAACGTCACGAAGAAGAGGCCGCCCATGAAGGCGATGGCCATCAGCACCATGAGGACCACCCCCGCGGACAGCGGCACGGAGCGGAAGAGTCCGAGCGGGATCAGCGGCTCCTTCACCTTCGTCTCCCAGAAGGAGAAGACGGCGAAGCCCACCGCGGACACGGCGACGAAGGTCCAGGTGCGGCCGTCGCCCCAGCCCCAGGCCGGCGCCTTGATGAGCGCCCACACCAGGCAGAACATCGCGCCGGACAGCAGCACGATGCCGAGGATGTCGAAGGACCGGGGGGCGTTCCGCGCGCGGTGGTCGAGCAGGATCAGCGTGCCCAGGGCCAGCGCGAGGACGCCGACGGGCACGTTGACGAAGAACACCGACTGCCAGTTGACGTGCTCGACCAGCACACCGCCGAGGATCGGGCCGCCGGCGGTGGAGGCGCCGATGACCATGCCCCAGATGCCGATGGCCATGTTGAGCTTCTCGGCGGGGAAGGTGGCCCGGAGCAGGCCGAGCGCGGCCGGCATCAGCAGGGCGCCGAACAGCCCCTGCAGGACGCGGAAGGTGACGACCAGCGCGATGCTGCCGGACAGGCCGATGGCGCCGGAGGCGGCCGCGAAGCCGACCACGCCGATCAGGAAGGTCTGGCGGTGACCGAAGCGGTCACCGAGCTTGCCCGCGGTGATGAGGGAGACCGCGAGGGCGAGGAAGTAGCCGTTGGTGATCCACTGGACGTCGGCGAAGCTGGCGTTCAGGTCCTTCTGGATGGCCGGGTTGGCGATGGCCACGATGGTGCCGTCGAGGGCCACCATCATGACTCCGACGGCGACCGTGATGAGGGTGAACCAGGGATGGCCGCGCAGCCCGGAGGACGGCGACCGGTCGGACGGGTCCGCCGGTGCCGTGTCCCCCGGGCCCGCCGTACCGATGGTGGTCTGACTAGTCATACGTACGATGCTAGTGACAGCGACTGACAGTTGACAAAGCAATTCACAAGTCGGTAACTGTCACGACACCGACTCCTTGCCATGAGCAGGGGGAACAGTAAAGAGGAGAGGCATGGAGACAGTGGGTGCCGCTCAGCCGGTACCGCGACCGGGCCTGCGCGAACGCAAGAAGCAGCGCACCCGGGACGCCCTGCTGCGGGCCGCCCTCGACCTGTTCACGGACCGGGGGTACGAGCGCACGACCGTCGACGACATCGCCGAGGCCGTCGACGTCTCGCAGCGCACCTTCTTCCGCTACTTCGCGAGCAAGGAGGACGCGGTCTTCTTCGCCCCTCGGCTCGCGGAGTCCCACTTCACCGAGGCCGTCCGGGCCCGCCCGCCGCACGAACCCCCGCTGGAGGCGCTGCGCCGGGCCGTCCTGGAGAGCTGGCACACCATCGGGGAGGCCATCGAGCAGGTCGTACCCCTCGAACTCCACCTGCGCACCTACCGGGTGATCGAGTCGACGCCCGCGCTGCTCGCCGCGCACCTCGGCCGTTCGGCGGAACTGGAGGAGCGGATCGCCCGCATCATCGCCGAGCGCGAGGGCCTGGACGTGGAGGCGGACCCCCGGCCGCGCCTGCTGGTCGCCGTCTTCAGCGCCGTGATCCGGGTGACCGAGCGCAAGTGGTCGGTGGGCGACGAGGTCAGCACCGAAGCCATGCGGGAGTTGACCGCCGCCTACCTCGATCAGGTGGGCCCTGCCCTGCTGGGGAACTGGCGTACGGGCTGAGGAATTCCTCACGGACCCTGAAACCGTGATCCGCGTCACTTGGTTAACGCGAGACCCTCTCGTTCTCCTAGTGTGTCCTTTCAGTGACTTCCTTCGACACCTCCCCGCAACTGAACGTCTGGCGCGCACTGCTCGCGCTGGCCGTCGTGTTCGTCATGCTGGCGACCACAGGCTGGACCGCGCTGCGCCACCACCGGGTGACCGGCGCGCTCCAGACCTCGCTCTCCGCATGGGAGCACGGGCACGTCCAGGGCCACCGGCTGCCGGACCCGGACGCGGCACCCGACGTGCTCCGCCGGTTCTTCGCCTCGCTCACCGCGCAGGAGCGCGCCCGGCTCGCGCACCGCTACCCGCTCGCCGTCGGCAACATGAACGGCGCCCCGGTCGCCCTGCGCTACCGCGCCAACCGTCTCGCGCTCGACAAGGCCCGCCGGGTCGAGCTCAGGCGCGTGCACGACCCACGCCTCTCGCAGGACGGGCAGCAGGCCGCCGCCCGCCGTATGAACCGCTTCGAGGCGCTGCTGGGCGGGCACCGCAAGATCCTCGCCTTCGACCCGGCCGGTTCGGGGCGGGTCGCCGAGGTCTTCGGCAGCCTGTCCAGGGCCGAGCGGGTCTCCGTCGTCGTCCCCGGCGTCGACACCGACCTGCTCACGTTCCAGCGCACCAACCGCAGGTACTCCGCGCCCGTCGGCATGGCCAAGGCGCTGTACGCGGCCGAGCGCGACGTCGGTCCCGACACGCGTACGGCCGTGATCGCGTGGGCCGACTACACCACCCCCGACGGGCTCGGCATCGACTCGGCAACCGCGATGCGCGCCGAGGACGGCGCGGTCCGGCTGAACGCGCTGCTGCGCGGCCTGCCCGGCCACGCGCCCGTCTCGCTGTTCTGCCACAGCTACGGCTCCGTGGTGTGCGGTCTGGCCGCGCACGACCTGCCGCACCGCGTGGCCGACATAGCGGTGGCCGCGAGCCCGGGCATGCGTGCCGGGAACGCCGAGCGGCTGCGCACCTCGGCCCGGGTGTGGGCGATGCGGGACGCCACCGACTGGGTGCGGGACGTGCCGTACCTGGAGGTCGGCGGGCTGGGTCACGGCGCAGATCCGGTGTCCTCGGGCTTCGGCGCGCGGGTGCTGTCGGCGCAGGGTGCCCGAGGCCACAGCGGCTACTTCGAGCCGGGCACGGCGAGCCTGCTGAACTTCGCCGAGATCGGCGTCGGCGCGTACCACTCGGTGGTGTGCGCGGACGAGGACAACCGGTGCTGGAAGGGTTTGTCCGGCACGACGACGGTCGGACGCGCGTAGAGGCGCAGAAACCGCGGTCCGCGCGGGGAGGGGACGGAGGAGCTCGTGCCACATACGATGAGCCGCATGGGTGACGTACTGGCCGGATTTCATGCCGCCTGGGAGTTCGATTCCGACTCCGTGCTCATCCGCTACGAACGGGGGATACGCACCCCCAAGCTCTTCCAGGCCCTCGGGGAACGCCGTATCCCCCTGGACGCGATCGCTGGGGTGACGCTGACCCCCGGGCGGCGCGGCACCGTCGTCCTGCGGGCCGAGCCGAGGCCCGGCGCCGACCCGCTGATGGAGGCGGCGGCGGGACAGCTCAGGGAGGGCTGCGACCCCTACCGGCTGGTGCTGTCCGGGGAGCGGGAGACGCTCGCCGAGTACTATGCCGACGAACTGCGGTCACGGCTGGGCGAGTCGGGGCCCGCCGACCGGTTCATGGTGCCGGCCCCCGAGGTGCCCCTGAAGTTCAAGGCGTACGACGGCAAGGCGTCCTTCGACGGGAAGACCGTCCGCTTCCGGTGGTTCTGGACGGGCGCGTCCTCCGCCAAGTGGAAGGCCGGCGACCAGAGTTTCCCGGTCGCCGACCTGAGCGGCGTCGAATGGCGCTCCCCCGAGGTGTTCGAGGGACATCTGCGTCTGGTGCCGCGCGAGGCGGGCACCGGGCAGGCGGCGCAGGCCGACCACGATCCCGCCTCGGTCGTCTTCGGCCTGGGCTACGGGCCCGTCCACGAGTCGCTGCCGTTCGCCGCGGCGGTGCTGGCCGCCGTCCGCTCCCGCGGGACGGTCGCCGTGCCGGCCGCGCCGCGCCGCGACCCCGCCGACATCGCCGAGCGCATCCGCCACCTCGGAGAACTGCACGAGGCCGGTCTCGTCACCGACGAGGAGTTCTCCGTGAAGAAGGCGGAACTCCTCGCCGAGCTGTAGGCCCCGGGCGGTTACTCGCGTCCGGCGGAGGTGAACGACATGTCCGCGTAGCGGTCGCCCGCCACCTTGGCCGCTATCGGCTCCAGCAGGGACAGTTCGTCCTCGCTCAGCTCGATGCGGGTCGCCGCCGTGTTCTCCTCCACCCGGCCCGGCTTGCGGGTGCCCGGGATCGGGATCACCGGCAGGCCGTGCACCGACGCCCGCTGCTGGACCCACGCCAGGGCGGTCTGGCCCGCCGAGGCGCCGTGGGCCTCGGCGACCGCGCGGACCGGTTCGAGCAGGGCCGCGTTGGCGGCGGCGTTGTCCCCGGTGAAGCGGGGCTGCTGGCGGCGGAAGTCGTCCGCGCCGAGGTCCTGGTCGGCGTCGGTGAAGGAGCCGGTGAGGAACCCGCGGCCGAGCGGCGAGTACGGCACGAGGGTCACGCCCAGTTCGCGGGCGGCCGGGACGACGTACGCCTCGATGTCCCGGCTGAACAGCGACCACTCCGACTGCAGGGCGGCGATGGGGTGCACCGCGTGCGCGGCCCGCAGCTCGTCGGCGGTGACCTCGCTCAGCCCGAGGTGTTTGACCTTGCCCTCGCGGACCAGCTCGGCCATCGTGCCGACGGACTCCTCGATCGGCACGTTCACGTCGCGGCGGTGCATGTAGTAGAGGTCGATGACGTCGACGTCCAGGCGCCGCAGGCTCGCCTCGACGGCCTCGCGGATGTACGGCGGGTCGTTGCGGACGACCCGCCGGGTCGGCTCGCCGGGCGGAATGGACAGGGCGAACTTCGTGGCGATGACGACCTCGTCGCGGTGCGCCTTGAAGAACGGGGACAGGAACCGCTCGTTCTCACCGGCGCCGTAGGCGTCCGCCGTGTCGTAGAGGGTCACGCCGAGTTCCAGCGCCCGTTCCAGGGTGGCGCGGGACTGGTCCGCGTCCGAGGGGCCGTAGGCGAAGCTCATGCCCATGCAGCCGAGGCCCTGCACGCCCACCTCGGGTCCGTCGCCGGCCAGCCGTGCGGTGGGGATCGTGCCGTGCGTCATCCGACTTTCTCCTTCTCGTAGGCGCGTCCCGCGTCGGCGTAGAAGCTGATCTTCCGGTCGAGCACCGCGAGCGTGTCCCGCAGTTCGTCGATCCGGGAGAGCACGTCGCGGCGGGTCGCCTCCAGCAGCTCGAAGCGCTCGGTGTAGGTCTGGTCGCCCTCGCGCACCAGCTCCGCGTACCGCACCATGTCGGCGACCGGCATGCCGGTCAGCCGCAGCTTGCCGACGAGGTCGAGCCAGTCCAGGTCGCGGTTGCTGTAGCGGCGCTGGCCGGTGTGCGAGCGGTCGATGTGCGGCATCAGGCCGATGCGCTCGTACCAGCGCAGGGTGTGGGCCGTCAGACCGGTGAAGGCGACGACCTCGCTGATCGTGTAGGCGTCCTGGCCTTGCGGGCGCCGGTGGGGGTGCGGCGGGGCCGCGCAGCTGTCGGTCCTGGTACCCGGGGTCTCCGTCACCGTCATGGCCTCCACGCTAAGGGCTTGGAGCGCACTCGAAGCAAGCAGGACGGGTAAGAAATCCCCAGGACGCGCCACCCGCCAGGTGATTACCGTGCGGTGCATGAGTCTCGTACGCCGCGCCACCCCCGAGGACGCAGTGGAAGTCCTGCGTCTGCGCCAGGTGATGATCGATTCGATGGCGGGCGCGGAGCCCGGTACGGAGTGGCACGCGCAAGCGCTGCCGGCGCTGCGCCGGCGGCTCGCGGAGGACGAGGACTTCGCCGCCTTCGTCGCCGGCCACCCGGACCGGCCGCAGGCGTGCGCGGCCCTGGCGGTCGGCACGGTCGACTACCGCATCGGGAAGGCGGCCAATCCGGGCGGGCGCGCCGGGTACGTCTTCAGTGTCGCCACCGACCCGGACGCCCGGCGCCGGGGATACGCGCGCGCCTGCATGGAGGAACTCCTGACCTGGTTCCGCGAGCGGGGGGCGGGACAGGTCCTGCTCACCGCGTCCGCCGAGGCGGAGCCCCTGTACGCCTCCCTCGGCTTCGTCCGCAAACCGGACCCCGCCATGGGACTGACCCTGTGACCACTTAGGCTCCTCGGCATGTCCTTGCAGAGCCTCGCGTTGATCGAGAACTGGCCGGTTCCCACCGCTGCGGCGGGGGTCGTACGCGCGGACGGCACGGTCCTCGCCACCCACGGGCCGGCCGGGCAGCCCTTCCGGCTGGCGTCGGTCACCAAGCCGCTCGCGGCCTACGCGGCGCTGGTCGCCCACGAGGAGGGCGCGATCGACCTCGACGAGCCCGCCGGGCCGCCCGGGGCGACGGTGCGCCATCTCCTCGCGCACACCTCGGGCCTCGCCTTCGACGAGCACCGGGTGACGGCCCCGCCCGGCGACCGGCGGCTGTACTCGAACGCCGGGTTCGAGCAGCTCGGGGACCACATCGCGAAGGCGACCGAGATCCCGTTCGCCGAGTACCTGCGGCAGGCGGTGCTGGAGCCGCTGGGGATGACGTCGACCTCGCTGGAGGGCTCCCCGGCGAAGGACGGGCGGTCCACCGTCGACGACCTGCTGCGGTTCGCGGCGGAGGTGCAGGCGCCCCGGCTCCTCGACGCCCGGACCGTCGCGGCGGCGATGACCGTCCAGTACCCGGGGACCAAGGGCGTGCTGCCGGGCTACGGCCACCAGAACCCCAACGACTGGGGCCTCGGCTTCGAGATCCGCGACTCCAAGTCGCCTCACTGGACGGGGACTTCGTCCTCCCCTCGGACGTTCGGCCACTTCGGCCAGTCCGGTACGTTCCTGTGGATCGACCCGGACGCGCGGGCGGCCTGCGTGGCCCTCACGGACCGCGCCTTCGGCCCCTGGGCGACCGAGGCGTGGCCGGCCTTCACGGACGCGGTCCTCGCCGAACTCCGGGACGCGCGCTAGGACATCTCCCACACGAGCAGCTCGGCCGCGGTCACCGCGATCACCTCGACGTCCTCGGCGTCGGTGATCCGGACCGCGTCGCCCGCCCCCAACTCCTCGTCGTCGAGCCGCACTTCGCCGCGTACGACGTGGACGTAGACGTGCCGGCCGTCCGGTACCGCGGTCCGCTCCCCCGCCGCCGGCCGCCGCACGTGCAGCAGCGCGCCCGCCTCCGGGACGGCGTACGGCGTGGAGTCGGCGATGCCGCGGACGGTCTCGTACGACGGGTCGCCGCCCGGGGTGAGCGGCGCCAGCCACATCTGGACGAAGACCAGCGGGCCCGGGCCGTCGTTGCGCTCGACGTGCCGCACGCCCGACGCGGAGCTCAGCCGCTGCACGTCCCCGGGGCGCACCAGGCTCTCCCGGCCGAGCGAGTCGCGGTGCGTCAGCTCGCCCTCGACCACCCAGGTCACGATCTCGGTGTGGCTGTGCGGATGCTCGTCGAAGCCGGCGCCGGGAGCGAGCCGCTCCTCGTTGCAGGCGAGCACGGCGCCGAAGCGGAGGTTGCCGGGGTCGTAGTGCGGGCCGAAGGAGAAGGCGTGCCAGGACTCGATCCCAGCCTCGGCGTCGCCACCCCGGTAGCGCTCCACGGCGCGCCGCACGTCCATCACGAACCCCACGGTAGCCCTGCCGGGCACAACACCCCGCATCCCACACGCCCGGGTAGAGCCCGCCAAGGGCCCACCACGCCCCACTTGCCTCACCGCGCGCCCGCCAAGGGCCCACCACGCCCCACTGCCCCCACACGCCCGCCGCGAGGAAGCCGCAGAGAGCGCGCCGCCCGGCACCCCACACGCCCGGCAAGACCCCGGCCAAAGGCCCACCACACCCCACTGCCCCCCACACGCCCGCCGCGAGGAAGCCGCAGAGAGCGCGCCGCCCGGCACCCCACACGCCCGGCAAGACCCCGGCCAAAGGCCCACCACACCCCACTGCCCCCCACACGCCGGCCGCGAGGAAGCCGCAGAGAGCGCGCCGCCCGGCACCCCACACGCCCGGCAAGACCCCGGCCAAGGGCCCACCAAGCCCCACTGTCCCCACGCGTCGGCCGCGAGGGAGCCGCAGGGGGCGCGCCGGTGCCGGGACGGTGAACGCGCGGAGGCGCGCAGCGCTGAGCACGATCGCCGTCCCGGGACCGGCTGGAGCGCCCCCGAAGGCGACCGAGCCATCCAGCACAGCGGCGCGCAGCGCTGAGCACGATCGCCGTCCCGGCACCGGCTGGAGCGCCCCCGAAGGCGACCGAGCCATCCAGCACGCGCGCCCCCGAAGGCGACCGAGCCGTCCAGCACGCGCGCCCCGACCCACCCGGCAGCGCACCCGCGCGTCCGGATAAGGCAGTCTTGTCCCGTGCCCGAACCCGAAGCCCATCCTCCCGAAGCCGCCGCGGCCGCCGTCCATCCGCACCCCGCGACGCTGAAGCGGCTGGAGAGGTCGTCCGGAAGTCTTGCCGCGCAGGCCATCGCGCGGATGGACGAGACGTTGTCGTGGTACCGGGCGATGCCGCCGGAGAACCGGTCCTGGATCGGGCTGGTCGCCCAGGCGGGCATCGCCGCGTTCACCGAGTGGTTCCGTTACCCGGACGCCCCGCAGGCGATCTCCACGGACGTGTTCGGCACGGCTCCGCGCGAGCTGACGCGGGCCATCACGTTGCGGCAGACGGTGGAGATGGTGCGTACCACCATCGAGGTCATGGAGTCCGCGATCGACGAGGTCGCGGCGCCCGGGGACGAGTCGGTGCTGCGCGAGGCGCTGCTCGTGTACGCCCGGGAGATCGCCTTCGCGACCGCCCAGGTGTATGCGCAGGCCGCCGAGGCCCGTGGGGCCTGGGACGCCCGGCTGGAGTCGCTCGTGGTGAACGCCGTGCTCAGCGGGGAGGCCGACGAGGGGGCCGTCAGCCGGGCCGCGGCCCTCGGCTGGAACTCCCCGGAGCACGTGTGCGTGGTGCTCGGCACCGCCCCGGAGGGCGACTCGGAGCTGACGGTCGAGGCCATCCGGCGGGCCGCCCGGCATGCGAAGCTCCAGGTCCTGACCGGTGTGCTCGGGGACCGGCTCGTCGTCATCGCGGGCGGCAGCGACAACCCGCTGGCGGTCGCCAAGTCGTTGATCGGCCCGTTCGCGGCGGGTTCGGTGGTGGCGGGCCCGGTGGTGCCCGACCTGCTCGCGGCGACCCGGTCCGCGCAGGCCGCGGCCGCCGGGCTGAAGGCGGGGACGGCCTGGCAGGACGCCCCGCGGCCGGTGCTGGCGGACGATCTGCTGCCGGAGCGGGCGATGGCCGGAGACCCCTCGGCCCGCGAGCAGTTGGTGGAGGAGATCTACAGACCGCTGGAGGAGGCCGGGTCCGCGCTGCTGGAGACGCTGTCCGTCTATCTCGAACAGGCGAGCAGTCTGGAGGGCGCCGCCCGGATGCTCTTCGTCCATCCGAACACCGTGCGCTACCGGCTCCGACGTGTGACTGACGTCACCGGTTGGTCACCCTCGGACGTGCGTTCGGCGTTCACGCTGCGCATCGCGCTGATCCTGGGGCGTCTGGCCGACGGGGATCTCCAGCTCTAGGCTTTTGTCGGGGGCCCACAAAACCCCCTCCTGTTCTTCGTCCCTGTCCCCACGGGCGGCCGAGGCCGTCCACAAGAGAGAGTGTGAGAGTGCTCGTACTCGTCGCTCCCGGCCAGGGCGCCCAGACGCCCGGCTTCCTGACTCCCTGGCTCGAACTCCCCGGCGCCGCCGACCGCGTCGCCGCGTGGTCGGACGCCATCGGACTCGACCTCGCCCACTACGGCACGAAGGCCGACGCGGACGCGATCCGCGACACGTCGGTGGCCCAGCCGCTGCTCGTGGCCGCCGGACTCCTGTCCGCCGCGGCGCTCGGTGACGTGGTTCCCGGTGCCGTCGCGGGCCACAGCGTCGGCGAGATCACCGCGGCCGTCTTCGCGGGCGTGCTCGACGACACCGCCGCGCTGGCCCTGGTCCGCAAGCGCGGCCTGGCCATGGCCGAGGCCGCCGCGGTCACCGCGACCGGCATGTCGGCGCTGCTCGGCGGCGACCCCGAGGTCAGCGTCGCGCACTTGGAGAAGCTGGGCCTGACCCCGGCGAACGTGAACGGCGCCGGCCAGATCGTGGCCGCCGGCACCCTGGAGCAGCTCGCCGCGCTGGAGGCTGACCCGCCGGAGGGTGTCCGCCGGGTCGTCGCGCTGAAGGTCGCCGGGGCGTTCCACACGCACCACATGGCTCCCGCGGTCGAGGCGCTGGCCAAGGCCGCGGAGTCGCTGGCGCCCGCCGACCCGAAGGTCGCCTACGTCTCGAACAAGGACGGCCGGGCCGTCGCCACCGGCACCGAGGTGCTGGAGCGGCTGGTCGGCCAGGTCGCCAACCCGGTCCGCTGGGACCTGTGCATGGAGACCTTCCAGGAGCTCGGCGCCACCGCCCTCCTGGAGGTGTGCCCCGGCGGAACGCTCACCGGGCTGGCCAAGCGTGCGCTGCCCGGCGTCAAGACGCTCGCGCTGAAGACCCCCGACGACCTCGACGCGGCCCGCGAACTGATCGCCTCGGCCACCGACTCTGCCGCTGACGCGGCGGGCGCCTGACCCCCTAAGGAGCCGACCGATCATGTCGAAGATCAAGCCCAGCAGGGGCGCCCCGTACGCGCGCATCCTCGGTGTGGGCGGCTACCGTCCGACGCGGGTCGTGCCCAACGAGGTGATCCTCGAGACGATCGACTCGTCCGACGAGTGGATCCGCTCGCGCTCCGGGATCCAGACCCGGCACTGGGCCTCCGACGAGGAGACCGTCGCCGCGATGTCGATCGAGGCGTCGGGCAAGGCGATCGCCGACGCGGGTATCGCCGCCGAGCAGATCGGTGGCGTGATCGTCTCGACCGTCTCGCACTTCAAGCAGACCCCGGCCGTGGCGACGGAGATCGCCGACAAGCTGGGTACGAACAAGGCCGCGGCCTTCGACATCTCCGCCGGCTGCGCGGGCTTCGGCTACGGCCTCACCCTCGCCAAGGGCATGGTCGTCGAGGGTTCCGCGGAGTACGTCCTGGTCATCGGCGTCGAACGGCTCTCCGACCTGACCGACCTGGAGGACCGGGCCACGGCCTTCCTGTTCGGTGACGGGGCCGGCGCGGTCGTCGTGGGTCCCGCCCAGGAGCCGGGGATCGGCCCGACGGTCTGGGGCTCGGAGGGCGACAAGTCCGAGACCATCAAGCAGACCGTGCCGTGGACGGAGTACGACAGCTCCGGCAAGTTCCCGGCGATCACGCAGGAGGGCCAGGCGGTGTTCCGCTGGGCCGTGTTCGAGATGGCGAAGGTCGCCCAGCAGGCGCTGGACGCGGCCGGGATCACCTCGGGCGACCTGGACGTCTTCATTCCGCACCAGGCCAACGAGCGGATCATCGACTCGATGGTGAAGACTCTCAAGCTGCCGGAGCACGTCACGGTCGCCCGTGACGTGCGCACCACCGGCAACACCTCGGCCGCCTCGATCCCGCTCGCGATGGAGCGGCTTCTGGCGACCGGCGAGGCGAAGAGCGGCGACACCGCGCTCGTCATCGGATTCGGGGCGGGTCTCGTGTACGCCGCCACGGTGGTTACCCTCCCCTAGGCACTCCGTGCCGGATCTTGTGGTCCGGTACGGCGGAAGCACCACCCGCCGCCGACCGCGGCGGGCGCCACACCCTCTGGAAACACCAACGAAGGAGCGCCTGACATGGCCGCCACTCAGGAAGAGATCGTCGCCGGTCTCGCCGACATCGTGAACGAGATCGCCGGCATCCCGGTTGAGGACGTCCAGCTGGACAAGTCCTTCACCGACGACCTGGACGTCGACTCGCTGTCCATGGTCGAGGTCGTCGTCGCCGCCGAGGAGCGCTTCGACGTCAAGATCCCCGACGAGGATGTCAAGAACCTCAAGACCGTCGGTGACGCGACGAGCTACATCCTCAAGCACCAGGGCTGATCCCCGGATCGGTCCGTCTGCCCCGCCACCCGGCGGTGGCGCCGTAGTCCCCGCTTACGCGGGGGTTGTCCCCCTCGTATCCGATGGAGAATGAATTCCCGTGAGCCCGACCAATCGCACCGTGGTCGTCACCGGTATCGGCGCAACCACACCGCTGGGTGGCGACGCAGCCTCGACCTGGGAGGGCCTGATCGCCGGCAAGTCCGGCGTGAAGCCCCTGGAGCAGGAGTGGGCGGCCGAGCAGGCCGTCCGTATCGCGGCCCCCGTGGCCGTGGAGCCGACGGAGGTCATTCCGCGGCCGCAGGCCCGCCGTCTGGACCGCTCGGCGCAGTTCGCGCTGATCGCCGCCAAGGAGGCGTGGGCCGACGCCGGCTTCACCGCCCGGGCCGGTGAGGACAGCTCCGTCGACCCCGACCGGCTCGGTGCCGTCATCGCCTCCGGCATCGGCGGCGTGACGACCCTGCTCGACCAGTACGACGTGCTCAAGGAGAAGGGCGTCCGCCGCGTCTCCCCGCACACCGTCCCCATGCTCATGCCCAACGGCCCCTCCGCGAACGTGGGTCTGGCCGTGGGCGCCCGCGCGGGCGTGCACACGCCGGTCTCCGCCTGCGCGTCGGGCGCCGAGGCCATCGGCTACGCCATCGAGATGATCCGTACCGGCCGCGCCGACGTCGTGGTCGCCGGTGGCACGGAGGCGGCGATCCACCCGCTGCCCATCGCCGCCTTCGGCAACATGATGGCGATGTCGAAGAACAACGACGACCCGCAGGGCGCCTCGCGTCCCTACGACACCGGCCGTGACGGCTTCGTCCTCGGCGAGGGCGCCGGCGTCATCGTCCTGGAGTCCGCCGAGCACGCCGCCAAGCGCGGGGCCCGGGTGTACGCCGAGGCGGTGGGCCAGGGCATCTCCGCCGACGGCCACGACATCGTGCAGCCCGAGCCGGAGGGCCGCGGCATCTCGCACGCCCTGCAGAACCTGCTCGACAACACCGACCTGGACCCGGCGGAGATCGTGCACGTCAACGCGCACGCCACCTCGACGCCGGCCGGTGACGTGGCCGAGCTGAAGGCGCTGCGGAAGGTGTTCGGCGACGACGCGGACCACTTCGCGGTGTCCGCGACGAAGTCGATGACCGGTCACCTGCTGGGTGGCGCGGGCGGCGTCGAGTCGGTCGCGACCGTGCTCGCCCTCTACAACCGGCTGGCCCCGCCGACCATCAACGTCGAGAACATCGACCCCGAGGCCGAGGCGAACGCCGACATCGTCCGCGGCGAGGCGCGCAAGCTGCCCGTCGAGGGCCGCATCGCCGCGCTGAACGACTCGTTCGGCTTCGGCGGGCACAACGTGGTGCTGGCGTTCCGCACGATCTGAGCCGTGCCGTGAACGGTGTGTGGCCCGCCCCCGGCCGGGGGCGGGCCACACACCGTTTCGTTCGCCTGCCGGTCGGTCGCCGCTCGGGGCGTTTCGTCACACCACCTGGTGCAGCCAGCGCACCGGTGCGCCCTCGCCCGCGTAGCGGAAGGGCTCGAGTTCGTCGTCCCAGGGCTTGCCGAGGAGCTTGGACAGGTCGGACTCCAGGTCCGTCTCGCCGCGCTGGGAGCGGAGCAGGGCGGCCCGCAGCCGGTCCTCGGGGATCAGGATGTCGCCGTGGATGCCGGTGACGGCGTGGAAGATGCCGAGGTCGGGGGTGCAGCTGTAGCGCTCGCCCTCGGCGGTCGGGCAGGGCTCGGCGGTGACCTCGAAGCGCAGCAGGTGCCAGCCGCGCAGCGCGGAGGCGAGCTTGGAGGCGGTGCCGGCCTCGGCCTGCCAGGAGAACTCCGAGCGCCAGGTGCCGGGCGCGGCGGGCTGCCGGATCCAGTCGAGGTTGACGCGCGTGCCGAGCACCCCGGCGACGGCCCACTCGACGTGCGGGCACAGCGCGCGCGGCGCGGAGTGCACGTACAGAACTCCACGTGTCGTCACCGGGACCTCCGGGCAGAGCGGGACATCTTGCGTACTGGCGGACGGCTGTGGCGGGCAGCCACGTTTGATGGCGAGGCTACCGTGCGGCGGCGCAAGGAGTGTGACGTACCGTCGGTCCCGGTGCCGTTGACCGCCCGCCATTCACCCGGCAGGACGCTTGTACGGGCGTCGGCTGTCGCGTGCGGTCCGGTCGGGAACTCCCGCGCGTTGTCATGGAGGGGGAGGAAACCACGACCGGCCGTGCACACCGACCGAGAGGACGATCAGGGGATGCGGAAGCCGAGCCACCGTTCACGGGCGCTGCTCGCCGTCCTGGCCGCGGCCGTCCTGGGCGTCGGTGGCTGTGACGCGGCGGGCGGTGACTCCGCCGGGCCGACCGCGGCGCGGAAGGCCACGCGGGCGAGTCCCACCCCGGCCTGGGACCGCAGCCCCGGGTCGGTCGCGGCGGTGGGGGACTCCATCACGCGCGGCTTCGACGCCTGCGCGATCCTGACGGACTGTCCGGAGGTGTCGTGGGCGACCGGTGCCAGCACCCGGGTCGACTCGCTCGCGGTGCGGCTGCTGGGCGCGCGGAAGGCGGCCGAGCGCAGCTGGAACTACGCGGTGACCGGGGCGCGGATGGCGGACCTGCCCGGTCAGATGGCGCGGGCGGCGGCGCGCCGGCCGGAGCTGGTCACGGTGATGGCGGGGGCGAACGACGCCTGCCGGGCGAGCACCTCCGCGATGACCTCGGTGGCCGGCTTCCGCGCCTCGTTCGAGGATGCGATGAGCACGCTGCGCCGGACCCTGCCCAGGGCCCAGGTGTATGTGGCGAGCGTGCCGAACCTGAAGCGGCTGTGGTCCGAGGGGCGTACCAACCCGCTGGGCAAGCAGGTGTGGAAGCTGGGCATCTGCCCGTCGATGCTGGGTGACGCGGACGTCCTGGACTCGGCGGCGACGCTGCGCCGGGACACCGTGCAGAAGCGGGTGGAGGCGTACAACGCGGTGCTGGAGGAGGTGTGCGCGAAGGACGAGCGGTGCCGTTTCGACGGTGGCGCGGTCTACGACTACCGCTTCGGCACCGACCAGTTGAGCCACTGGGACTGGTTCCACCCGAGTGTGGACGGCCAGGCGCGGCTGGCGGAGATCGCCTACCGCGCGGTGACGTCGGGGAAGGGCTGACGCGGGGTGTCCGCAGGAGTGTCCTAGGGTTTCGCACATGAACGAACTCTTCGGCACACTTCCCGACGGCACCCCGGTCCACCGCTGGACCCTGGAGCGGGCCGGCGTCCGGGTGGGGATCCTGTCGTACGGCGGGATCGTGCAGTCGGTGGAGGTCCCGGACCGGGACGGGCGCGGCGGGAACGTGGTGCTGGGCTTCGCCGGCCTGGACGGCTATCTCGCGCACCAGGGCCCGTTCTTCGGCGCCCTGGTCGGGCGGTACGCGAACCGCATCGCGGGCGGCCGCCTCCCGCTGGACGGGGTGACCCACGAGCTGCCGCGCAACGACGGGCCGAACTGTCTGCACGGCGGCGGGAACGGTTTCGACAAGCGGGCGTGGGAGGTGGCCCCGGTCGAGTACGGCGTGCGGCTCACCCGGGTCAGCCCGGACGGCGAGGAGGGCTTCCCGGGGCGGCTGGAGGTCTCGGTGACGTACTCCCTCGACGGGTCGGGCGCGCTGCGGATCGTCTACGAGGCGGTGACGGACGCGCCGACCGTGGTGAACCTGACGAACCACGCCTACTGGAACCTCGCCGGCTCGGGGAACGCGGGCGGCCACGTCCTGCGGCTCGCCGCCTCCCGCCGTACGCCGGTCGACGCGGACCTGATCCCGACCGGCGCGCTGGAGGACGTGACGGGGACGCGCTTCGACTTCCGGGAGGCGCGGCGGACCGGTTCGGGCTACGACGACAACTTCGTGCTCGACAAGGGGGTGACGGACACGCCCGTCGAGGTGGCCGAGCTGCACGACCCGGAGTCGGGGCGGGTGCTGACGGTGGCCACCACCGAGCCGGGGCTGCAGCTGTACACGGCGGACCACCTGGACGGCCCGTTCGCCCCCGGGGACGGTGTGGCGCTGGAGACCCAGCACTTCCCCGACTCCCCCCACCGGCCGGAGTTCCCGAGCACGGTGCTGCGGCCGGGCGGGGTGTTCCGGTCTCAGACGGTGTACGGCTTCTCGGCGCGCTGAGCTCCCCGGGCGCCCCGCGCGGGTCCCGGAGCGCCACAAGCCCCGGCCCGGGTGTCAGGTCCCGGGCCGGGGCTGTCGCTGGGAGACCTGCCCCGGATCAGACGTTAGTAGTCGCCGTGAGCCGACGGTCCGTGATCGAGCGTCCCACCTGGATCTCGTACGAACCCTTCACAAACGACCATGAGTTGGTCGTCTCGTCCCAGATCTCGAAGGCGCGCCGGGGAAGTTCCACGGTGACCTCGACGCGCTCGCCGGGGCCGGCCTCCACGGTCGCGAACCCGGCGAGCTGGCGCGGTGGGCGCCCGGGGTCGCGGTCGGCGGGCGCGAGGTAGACCTGGACGACCTCACGGCCGGTGCGGGTGCCGTCGTTGCGGAGGCGGACCCGGACGCCGGTGCCCAGGGTCTCGACCGCCTCGTAGGTCCAGTCGGTGTAGCCGAGCCCGTGGCCGAAGGGGTACGTGGGGGTGCGGCCCTCTTTCTCCCAGGCGCGGTAGCCGATGAACACCCCTTCGTAGTAGGCGAGTTCACCGTCGGTGGGGACGACCCGGGTGACCGGGGCGGTGGCCAAGGAGCCCCAGGTGGTGGGCAGACGGCCGCCGGGTTCGTGCGCGCCCGTCAGCACGTCCGCGAGGGCCGCGCCGCCCTCCTGGCCGGGGAACCAGCTCAGCAGTACGGCGGCGACGTCCTCGCGCCACGGCAGTTCCACCGGGGAGCCGGAGTTGACGACCACCACGGTGTTCGGGTTGGCGGCGGCGACGGCGCGGACCAGGTCGTCCTGCCGGCCGGGCAGCGCGAGGTCGGTGCGGTCGAAGCCCTCCGACTCGACGCGGTCGGTGGTGGCGACCACGACGACGGCCGTGTCGGCGCCGCGGGCCGCCTCGACGGCCTCGGCGATCAGCTCGTCGGGGTCGCGCCGGGGTTCCTGGTGGGCGAGGGTGAACGTCACGACCTTGATCGAGAGGTCGTCGGGCAGGACCACGGCGTGGGCGAGGGAGACGTCGACCGGCTCGCCCGCGGTGAGTTCGACGCGGGCGCGGGGCTCGGGGGCGCCGAAGAAGGTGACGAAGGGGTCGTCCTTCCCGGGACGCTGGACGCCGTCGAAGTACGTGGTGCCGCCCACGGTGAGGGTGAAGGCGCCGATGCCCTTGATGCCGAAGGTGTGCGGGCCGCCGGCGCGCGGGGTGAAGGTGCCGGTCAGTTCCACGCTGTGCAGCGACTCGTGGGTGACGCCGGCGGGGAGGTCGGAGCCCATCCACTGGAGGTGGCCGCTGGGGGCGGACGCGGTGCCGATGACGTTCCCCCCGGCGTCGCGGCACACGGCCCGCAGGGCGAAGCCCTGGTCGGCGACGCCGAGTTCGGTTACGGGGTCGGCGCCGAGGGCGTAGCGGAGGGCGCCCTCGGGGAGGGCGGCGGTGAGGCCCTCCAGCGGGGACACGGTCCGGGCGGGGAAGACGGTGGCGGAGCCGCCGCCGAGGATGCGGGCGTCGCGGGCGGCGGCGCCGATCAGGGCGACCGTTCCGGGTTTCAGCGGGAGGGCGGCGCGCTCGTTGCGGACCAGGACGAAGGAGCGGCGGGCGATCTCGCGGGCCAGGGCCACCCCGTCGACGGGGTCGGGGAGGACGGTGACGGCCGGTTCGGCGCCCCGGAGGATGCCGACGCGGGCGGCGAGCCGCAGGACGTTGCGGACGGCCTCGTCGACCGTGGCCTCCTCGACCTCGCCGTCCCGCACGGCTCGGGCGAGGGCCTCGCCGTACACGGTGCGCGGGCCGGGCATCGCCACGTCCAGACCGCCCTGGACGGCGCCGGTGGTGGAGCGGGCGGCCATCCAGTCGGAGACGTTGACGCCGTCGAAGCCCCATTCGCCGCGCAGCACCCCGTTCACCAGGCGGTGGTGCTCGGTCATGGTCGTGCCGTTGACCGTGTTGTAGGCGGTCATCACGCCCCAGGGGCGGGCGTGTTCGACGATGTGCTCGAAGGGAGCGAGGTACAGCTCGCGCAGGGGGCGTTCGCCGACCAGGTTGTTCACGGTGAAGCGGTCCGTCTCGGCGTCGTTGGCGACGAAGTGCTTGACGGTGGTGCCGACGCCGCCCTCCTGCACTCCGCCGACGTATCCGGAGCCGATGCGGCCGGTCAGGTAGGGGTCCTCGCTGTACGCCTCGAAGTGGCGGCCGCCGAGCGGGGAGCGGTGCAGGTTGACCGTGGGCGCGAGGAGCACGTGGACGCCCTTGCGGCGGGCCTCCTGGGCCAGCAGCACGCCGGCGCGGTGGGCCAGGGCGGGGTCCCAGGTGGCGGCGAGCGCGGTCGGGGAGGGCAGGGCGACGGACGGGTCGTCGGCGGTCCAGCGCACGCCCCGGACGCCGATCGGGCCGTCGGACATGACCAGGGAGTCCAGGCCGATCTCCGGCAGGGCGGGCAGGGACCACATGTCCTGGCCTGCCAGCAGCCGGGTCTTGGCGTCGAGGTCCAGGGTGGTGAGAGCCGCCGCGACGACCGCCTCGCGCGCCTCGTCGGCCGGGGTCGAGCGGGGTCCCAGGGTGTCCGCCATCGAGGCGCCTCCTCGTCGAAGTCCGTACGGTCCCCACATCGTGCACCCGTTACCTGTAGGACGGTAGGTTTCGTTATTCGGCCGTTACATGGAGGGGGCGGGGATGCCGTACCGTGACGGGATGAGCGCCAGGGTCAGAAGCGAGGAGCGGCGCGCCGAGATCGTCCGGGCGGCCCTGGAGGTGATCGCCGAGCGCGGTTACCGGGGCGCGAGCCTGGCCGCGGTCGCGGAGCGGGTCGGGCTGACCCAGCAGGGGCTGCTGCACCACTTCCCCACCAAGGACGCGCTGCTCGTCGCCGTCCTGGAGGAGCGGGACCAGTGGGACGCCCTGCCGGACACCCAGTGGCGGGTCGACCTGCTCTCCTCACTGGTCGAGTACAACGCGATGCGCCCCGGCATCATCCAGACCTTCTCCGCGCTGCTCGGCGAGAGCGTCACCGAGGGCCATCCGGCGCGGGAGTACTTCACCGAGCGCTACACCCGGGTCCGCGCGAGCATGGCGTCGGCCCTGCGCGCGGAGTACGGCGACACCCTGCCCAACGGCCTCAGCCCCGAACGCACGGCGCCGCTGCTGGTCGCGGTGATGGACGGCCTGCAGTACCAGTGGCTGCTGGACCCCGAGTCAGTGGACATGCCCGGCGCGTTCCGCGACTTCCTGACCCTGCTCGGCGAGCGCTGAACCCGCGCGTCACCCACGGCCGCCCATGTCACACGGCATGGCGTGGACCACTTCCGTCGCGCGATACTGCCGCCGTCCGGCAGCACGCTCCCCACAGCGACGGAAGGACCCAACCCCCTTGCACTCCATACGACTTCGGATCGGCATGCTCGGACTGACCCTGCTGGCGGGACTGGCCACCCCCACCACGGCCGCCACCGATTCCGCCGCCGCCGAGACCGCACCGGCCACCACCGTCGAGGAACAGCGGCTCGACCGGGCCGCACCCCGGGAGATCCTGCGGCGCTCCGGATTCGACGCCGCGGCGGCCGAGTTCGCGCACTCCCTCGGCTCGGCCCGCTCCTACGCCCGCGCCCGTCACCTCGTCGCGCACGAGGGAGCGGCGCTGTGGCGGCGGGCCGTGGACCGCGCGCAGGGACGCGGACCGGCGGGCGGCGACCTCAGCCGGGACGACGACCGGCCGCTGTACTGGGCGCGGCTCGCCATGACCCGGGAAGTACGCGCCTGGCAGCCAAAGTTCGCGCTCGGCGACGCCCGGCGCGCCGCGCTGCTCGGCGCACTGGAGCGGACCTCGCGCGGGCAGACCGCCATCCGGTACCCGCACGGCGGGGGCGTGAAGCGGATCCTGGTCACCGGCTTCGACCCGTTCACGCTGGACCGGGACGTGCGGATCTCGAACCCGTCCGGGGCGACCGCGCTCGCCCTCGACGGCACGGTGATCCGCACGGCGGACGGACCGGCCCGGATCGAGACGGCCGTGTTCCCGGTGCGCTGGCAGGACTTCACGCAGGGCACGGTGGAGCGGACACTGCGGCCGTACCTGCCGCGGGTGGACCTGTTCGCGACGGTGAGCCAGGGACGGGTCGGCCGGTTCGACGTGGAGCGCACCAACGGGGCCTGGCGGGGCGGCTTCCCCGACAACGACGCCGTCGGCCTGACCGGGACCGTGCCGGTCGCCGACCCGGCCTCGCAGCCCCAGTGGACGACGACGACCCTGCCGTACGCGGCGATCGTGGCGGCGGACACCGGGCGCTTCCCGGTGTACGACCACACCGCCGTCACCGAGATCCCGGCGGGAGGCACCACACCCGTCGTACGGCCGGACGGGCCCACGGCCGGTTCCACCGCCCGGGCGGGCGGCGGCGGGGACTACCTCTCCAACGAGATCGCCTACCGGGCGACCCTGCTGCGGGACCGGCTGGGACTGCGGGAGACGCTGCCGGGCGGGCATGTGCACACGCCCGTGCTGGAGTTCGGCGCCGGGAACACCGATCCGGCGACGGGGACGGTGACCGACCCGGAGTTCGTGCGGAACCGGCTGGACATCATCGCCCAGGTCCGGTCGATCCTGACGGTGGCGGTCAGCCGGCCGGCCGGCTGACCCCCTCGTCGGCCGGGGCGGAGCCGCCGTCCTCCCCGGCGCCGGCGGCGGTGTCCTCGCCCAGGAGGTCGCGGGCCATGAGGGTAGCGCCCGCGACCGCTCCCGGCATCAGGAACACGGCGACGAACGGCACCAGGAAGGACAGGCCGAGCGGGGTGCCGAACCCCCACACCAGGGTCTTGCGGGAGCGCAGCAGGGTCAGGCGCTCCCGCAGGTCGACGCCCCGACGCTGGAGCGCGACGGCGGTGAGTTCCTCGGTGAGGAAGAACCCGGTGACGAAGAACCCGATCACCGGGACGACCGTCTGGCCGACGAACGGGACGAAGCCGAGCGCGAACAGCAGCACGGCCCACAGCAGGGCGCGCACGACGATCCGGACGCTGTCGCGGGCCGAGATCCACAGCTCGCGCCACAGGGGCAGACCGGACTCGGGCGCGGTGCCGTCCGGGGACACGTCACGGTCGACCTTCTCGGAGAGGTTCTCGTAGAAGGGCTGCCCTATCAGCAGGGTGACGGCGGTGAAGGTGAGCACCGACAGCAGGAGGGCGAGGGCGAACAGGACCGCGGTGAGGAAGCCGCGGAAGAGTCCCTGCCAGGGGCTCGACCAGTCGTCGGCGAAGGGGGTCGTCCAGCCCACGAAGTCCTCGCCCCACAGCGCCAGCGAGACCAGCGCGGCCAGGTAGAGCACCAGGGTGATCAGGCCCGGGAGCAGCCCGAACCCGTACTGCCTGCCGTGCCGTGCCACCCATCGCTGGCCCTGCAGAAGGTAGTGGAAGCCCGCCCCGAGATCACGCATGGGGAAACTCTATCGGGGGCGCTCCGGCCGCCGCTGAGGGGCGGTGCGAGGAGGCACCGAAGGGCGGCGCGGCGCCCGTGCCGGTGGCCCCCGGGCCATACCCGAGACGGGGTCCCGTTCGTCCGCGCCGGTGCCGGCGTGCCCCGTCCGGACCGTTCGGGCTGCGCCATCCGGGTTTGCGTGACACGAACTCTCCCCCCGTGCTGTTGAGTCGAACGGGTACGCCTCGCCGTACCGATCGAAGGACGCCGAAAGGGGAGTTCACCAGCTCGGACGGGCATGGTTCACAGGGCACACGCACGGGGCGGTTCAGGTGAGGAGAGCGGATGACGCAGGAGATCCACGGCAGCGTCGCGGACGGCTTCGAGGCGGTGCGCGAGGAGTTCGCCGCGCTGGTGGCATCGGAACGCCCCGACTACGAGGGCCAGTTGTGCGCTTACGTGCACGGACGCAGGGTGGTCGACCTGTGGGCGGGGGACGGTACCGACGCCCAGACGCTGTACGGCGTGTTCTCGTCGACCAAGGGTGCCGCCCACCTCGTGGTCGCCCTTCTGATGCAGGACGGCACGCTGGAGCCGGACCGCAAGGTGACGTACTACTGGCCCGAGTTCGGGGCCGAGGGCAAGGGCACGCTGACCCTGCGTGACCTGGTCGCGCACCGCGCCGGAGTGGTCGGCCTCGACGGCGGGTTCACGGCGCAGGAGCTGACCGACGACCGGGTCGTCGCCGAGCGGCTCGCGGAGCAGCGCCCGTTCTGGCGCCCCGGCACGGCCTTCGGCTACCACGCGCTGGTCATCGGCGCGCTGACCGGTGAGGTCGTCCGCCGCGCGACCGGCCGTACGCTCCAGGAGGTCTACGAGGAGCGGGTGCGCGCCCCGTACGGGCTGGACTTCTTCCTGGGGCTGCCGGCCGCCCTGGAGCCGCGTTTCCGCAGTGTGCAGCCGATGGCGCCGACGCCGACGCAGCAGGCCCTGCTCGACCTGCAGCCGACCGGGCCGCACACGCTGTCCTCCATCGCGTTCAACCGGCACGGGCCGGACGCGGTCGCCCTGGAGGACTACGCCAACTCCCGTGCCGTACGCGCCAGGGGACCGGCGTCGGCGGGCGGGGTGGCCGCCGCCCGCGGGCTCGCCGGGATGTACGCGGCGGCGATCAGCGAGGTGGACGGACGGCCGCCGCTGCTGAAGCCGGACACCGTCGCCGAGGTGGGGCAGATCCACTCCGTCGGCTACGACCTGGTGGCGCGGGCCCACAAGTCGTACGGCCTCGGTTTCCAGGCCACGGCGGACACCTGGCACCCGTTCCTCGGGGCGGGGTCCTTCGGGCACAGCGGGGCGGGCGGTTCGCAGGCGTTCGCCGATCCGCGCAGCGGCCTCGCGTACGGCTACACGCGGCGCCGGCTGGCGTTCCCGGGCGGGGCGGCGCCGGAGAACGAGCGGCTGGTGTCCGCCGTCCACCGGGCTGCCCTCGCGATGTGACGGACGCGCACCACCCGCCGGCGGAGGCCGCACCCCACGTCCGGGGGTGCGGCCTCCGGCGTGTCCGGGGATGCGGCCTCCGGCGCGTCCGGAGCCGGGCCGGGTGTCAGACCTTGACGATCATCTTTCCGGTGTTGTCGCCGCGCAGGACGCCGAGGAACGCCTCCAGGGTGTTGTCGACGCCCTCGACGACCGTCTCGCGGTACTTGAGCTCGCCGGAGCGGACCCAGGAGCCGACCTCCTCGACGAACTGCGGCTGCAGGTCGTAGTGGTCGCCGACGAGGAGGCCCTCGATACGGCCGCGGGTCTGGATCAGCCGGGCGAGGTTCCTGGGGCCGGGGGCGGCCTCGGTGTTGTTGTAGACCGAGATCATGCCGCAGACCGCGATGCGGCCCTTCAGGTTGAGCGAGCCGATGGCGGCCTCCAGGTGGTCGCCGCCGACGTTGTCGAAGTAGACGTCGACACCGTCCGGGGCGGCCTCGCGGAGCTGCGCGCCGACCGGGCCGTTCTTGTAGTTGAAGGCGGCGTCGAAGCCGTACTCCTCCACCAGGAGCTTGACCTTCTCGTCGGAGCCGGCCGAACCGATGACCCGGGAGGCGCCCTTCAGCCTGGCGATCTGGCCGACCTGGCTGCCCACGGCGCCGGCCGCGCCGGACACGAAGACGGAGTCGCCCTCCTTGAAGGAGGCGGTGCGCAGGAGACCGGCGTAGGCGGTGAGGCCGGTCATGCCGAGGACGCCGAGGTACGTCGACAGGGGCGCGGCGTCGGGGTCGACCTTGACGGCCTGCCGGGCGTCGACGGTGGCGTACTCGCGCCAGCCGCCGAAGTGCAGCACGTGGTCGCCGGGCGCGACGCCCTCGGCGTCCGAGGCGACGACCTCGCCCACGGCACCGCCCTGCATGGCCTTGCCCAGCTCGTAGGGGGCGACGTACGACTTGGCGGCGCTCATCCGGCCGCGCATGTACGGGTCGACGGAGAGGTACGCGTTACGGACCAGGACCTCGCCGGGGCCGGGCTGCCGGATCTCCGCCTCGACCAGGGAGAAGTCCTCGGGCTTGGGCCAGCCGACCGGGCGGGCGGCGAGGTGCCATTCGCGGCCGGTGGCGGGGAGTGCGGGGGTGTCGGTCATGAGAGCGCCTTTCCGGGCCGGCCGCGGTGGGCTCGGCCAAAATACTTCAGTACCTGAAACAACCATGCTCTTGAATATTTCAGGATGTCAAGTAAGCGGGTATCCTGGACGTCATGGCCACACCTCGGCAGACCGCCCGCACCGACCCCCTGACCATGGAAGTCGTCGAACTCATCGGTGACGTCGTGGCCCGTTTCTACGAGGACTACGAGGACGCCGCCGCGGAGCACGCGCTGACCGGCGCGCAGGCGCGGCTCCTCAGTCTGCTGTCCCTGGAACCGCTGCCCATGCGCAAGCTGGCCCGGAAACTCAAGTGTGAGCCGTCGAACGTCACGGGCATCGTGGACCGGCTGGAGTCACGCGGCCTGGTGGAACGCCGGCCGGACCCCACCGACCGGCGCGTCAAGGTGGCCGCGGCTACGGACGAGGGCCGCCGGATCGCCCGGGACCTGCGAGAGGGCCTCCGCTTCGCCCGCGAGCCCCTGGCGGGCCTGTCGGCCGAGGAACGCGGGTCCCTGCGGGATCTCCTACGCCGGATGCTGGCACCGTGAGCGGCGGCCCCGGCGGGGGGTTTCGCGACGGGGGCGAGGCGGGGGCCGGGTCGGTGGTGGCGGCACGGGGGCCTCGGTGTGGCGGCACGTCGGGGGGCGGTGTGACGGCACGTCGGCCTCGGTGTGGCGGCACGCCTGGGCCGGTCGTAGCGGCACGCCAGGGGGCCGTAGCGGGCAACGCCGGGCTGGTCGGGGCCGCGCCCCAAGGCCGGTCGCAGCGGCACAACAGCCAGTCGTAGCGGCAGGCGGGGGCCGGTCGTAGTGGCGCCCCCAGGCCGGTCGCAGCGGCACGCGCGGGCCGGTCGTAGCGGCAGGCGGGGGCCGGTCGTAGTGGCGCCCCCAGGCCGGTCGCAGCGGCAGGCGGGGGCCGGTCG